>DATFLA010000560.1:0-8971 GCA_035268305.1 Bacteroidales bacterium
AAAAAGCAAATTCAATAGAATTATTAGAAGCAGAGATTTCTGTTCTGAAAGAAATACCTTTTTCTGTTTTGATTGTAACAGGTGTATGGATGGCTGTCAGCATGACAGAATTGAAATATTTTGACAGGCTTGAAATACTGACAGATCCAAATACACAATTGGCTGACATCAAACCGTCAAGGGAGGTAATTTTATATGTAGTATAAGTACTTTCTGATTCAAGATTCTCTATTTTGCCTATTTCGTAATGATCGGATTTGGATGTGGCGACCATGGAGTGTACTTTATTAATATTTATTTTCGAGAATTCAGATCCTGCCAGTATAGCCTGCACATCAGTAATTTTTACCGACGGGCAGTTTTTTATGCTTAATGATAACCAGTCAGCTTTGTTTATTTCAACATCCGAATGGAAAACGTCTATTTTATTTATGGGTTTAGCATTCCCCCTTGAGAGGTTTTTGATTATAAGTAAGCCCTGTGATAGTTTAGTGTCTACATATCCGGAGCAATCTTCAATGGAAATGTTTCCAAAAGCATTATTGAGATAGAGGTTAGTATATACAGGAACCTGGATAGTATAATCCACACTGAAGCTTTTTCTTCCTTTACTGTATTTCGGGTTAAAGAAATCCTTGTTATATAATGTGGCAACAGCAACTGAATCGTTGCTGCCTGTTACATTAAATTCTATAAGTCTGATGCTTTTTGAAGAAAGATCATCGTCTTCCTGTTCAATGTTAATCGTAGCGCAGATTAGCATGGAATCAGTTTTAGAAGTCAATATATTTATATCACCATATTTATTTGAAACAGCCAGCTTGACCCCTTTGGAGGCAGGAAACGATTTTTTAAAATAACATCCGTTTGTCTGGGCAGAAAGTGAAGATTCCAAAAGTGTTCCCAGTATTACCATTGTTATGGCTGATAGCAATTTCATCTGCAAAAGTTTTTATTATGCGACTTTATATTGTTTCTCTTATATAAAGACCGTTTTCATTTTGCAGTGCTGCAAAAAAAGACGGGAATGTTTAATCATTCCCGTCATATTTTTATCAAATTAGTAAAAATTGGCTAATAAAGTCTTACCGAGCCGTAGGATGAAACTACGTGAACAGTTGATTGAGGGGATTCTTCTCCTCCGATAACTCCTGATACCTCAGTAGAATTATTCTCAACAATTCTCCTGTGGTTCCTGAAGTTATTTTCATTGTATTTAAGACCTCCATATGATACTTTGGCATCGAGTTTATAATCTGCCGATTCATCAATGCCGAGCTTAACACCCATATATCTTGTTTCGACATCAACTGATTCAAATCCTGCAGGTATCCTGTCAACATTCAGTGAACCATAACTGCCGTTGTACTCAAGTTTTTTATTCAGTGTACCTATTGTAACGCCTGTATATCCATTATCTATTACCAGGTTATTTATTTCATCAATCCTGATATTGTCATATTTACTTTCGCTTACAACCGAACTGGATTCCCCTATTGATATTTTTGAATATTTACTGTCAAGAAGGAGAGCCTGGCACTTATCAATTTCCATGCTTCCACAATACCGTATTGTCATGTTCAGCCAGCCTGCGTCATCAATTGTACCCTTCCCGTATGCGAGGTAAATGGTGTTCAGAGGCTTGATATTCCCCCTGGATAATTTGGTCGCTGCGAGGTTTCCGTATTTAATATCAATATTAACAAGACCTTTTAACTCGTCAAGATCGGCATTACCGTATTTGTTAGTGAGGTTAAGGGCTGTTACTGAAGGCATTTTTACATTGTAATCGATACTGAATTTCTTGCTGCCAGATCCCCAGCCTGAGAAATTGAATTTATTATCGATAACTGTTTTGGCTGAGATATTATTACCATCCTGGTTGAACTGGACATCAATATATTCAAGAAGTTTTTCAGCTTTTTCCCTGTTTGACATATCAATAGTCACTTTCACATTGATAACAATTTGGTCCTTGTCCCATGTTTCCACCACAATATCCCCGTATTTATTGTTCAGGTCAAGAGTGGTGCCGGCTCCTGCAGTATATTCCTCGTGATATTTTTTAGATACTTCCTGCGCAGATGAAGTAAGGGAGAAGAGCAGGAGAGCTGCAAAAAGGAGTGTTCCCTGTTTATAGATTGACTTTTTCATTATTATTCTTGTTTGAATTTTCATTTTTAATAGTCTGGAGTTGTTTAAGAATGTAATTCATAACATCCAGTTTTGTCTGGTAATGTTCGATCATTGCATTTATGATACGTTCATCATTAGGATTGGCCTTAAGTTCTTTCTGAAGAGAAACATATACTGAATCCATGCTTTGCATCTCTTTCAGCAGCATTTCTTTCTGCTGAGGATTATTTTTGAGATCAATATTCACTATCTCATCTTCAACCATATTTACCTGGTGAACATAATAATTCTCTACTTCCCTGTACTGTGGTGAAACCTGTCCCAGGGTCATCCTGTTATTATCCCTGCGGATAAAATGATCCCATGTATAAAGCGAAGAAAGAGTTACGAGTAAGGTAACAACTGCTGCTTTTAACAGGTAAGGGACAATGCTCCTCTTCGGAGCATTCTTTTTGCTCAGCAATTCAAGCTTTTTGTTGAATCTCTCAAGGTGCCCGTCCGAAGGATCAGCATCTTCGAAGAAGTCCTTGTTGCTGCGTACTATGTCTTCCAAAGTTTTCATCCCTGATATATTTTATTACTTTTTTAATTCTGCAATTAACTTTTGTTTTGCCCTTGATAGCTGTGATCTGGAGGTGCTGCTGTTTATTGACAGGATTTCAGCTATCTCATCGTGATCATATCCTTCAAGCAGGTAAAGAGAGAGTATTATCCTGTAACCATCGGGCAGTCTCTCAATAGCTTCCTTGACCTCTTCAACTCTTACGTCAAGTTCTTCATTTCTTGAAAGATCGTCATCACTGTCATCCCTCAGTCCCCCGTGTGTGTCAATATCTTCAAAGATCCCTTTTCTTTTATTCAGCGCATCTAGCGATCTGTTCACAACAATTTTTTTAAGCCATGCACCGAAACTGACTGTACCGGAATAAGTATCAATCTTTTCAAATGCCGACAGGAAAGATTCCTGCATGATATCTTCGGCTTCCATTGTATCTTTTACAATTCTCAGACTCGTGTTGTACATGGCTTTGTAATACAACTTATAAATCTGGAACTGAGCTTTTTGGTCGCCTTCTTTACACCCGTCCAAAAGATCCTGGTGTAGGTTTCTGAATGCCGCTTCTACATTTGACATCTTTAAATAAAGACTAGTTTTAATATGTTTTGCTGCACCCACTTTCTATTAATTTTTCAATCAATAGACGTGTATAATTTTCAAATGCTGCACTCAATTTAAGAATTTTTAAAAAAATCTAAAAAAAGTTAAGGATCAAGCCTTGTGTTACCTGTCCGCTGGCATAATTAAACTCAGAACCAAACATGCTGTGCGGTATGGAAAATACAAGAAGAAGTACCACTGCTGCCAGTATAGTAAAGACCGGCCTGTTATGTTTCCTGTTCATAAAAACAGCTAATATCCAGAATACAGCAGCTATAAGTGTCTTGTTGTCAGTAAGATCCCATCCGAACGGTATTCCTGTCCATAATTCACCAAAAGCATGGTACTGAACAAGAGGACCCAGAATAAATCCTCCGGCAATGAAAAGAATCAGTGTCCATAAAGCATATTTTTTGTACTGAGGATGTCTTACAGCAGCCATAAGTCCGGCGAGTGTTGAGAATAACATAGCGATAAACATCATAAGTACATGGGGAAGAAGTATGGATAAGGGTACCGGTCCTTTAAATCTTATGACAACCGGTTCATCTTTGAGATATGTTTGTGTGCCTTCTGCATCAGTTATTTGAAAATAGTATTGAATTTTTCCTGCTTCCGGTTGTTTTGGAACGTCAGCGTAAAGACCTTTTTCTTCGGTAATTTTGAAAATTTTGTTCATCACAAAAGAATGAACAGGGTACTCTTTATATTTAAAATTGACAGACTGGTATTCATCGTTGGTCCTGAAACGTTTGTAAAATAACCTGGCTTTTACTGAAGTATCAGCAATTTCAAGTCTTACTTCAGGTCTCTCATTGAGTGAGAGACTTCTTACCAGTTTCAATTCGTACTGGATGCCGTTTGCTTTTATTTCAAGGTCTTTGGGGTAAGTAGGACCAGTATGTCTCTGGTAGATTGCCGCAGCTATTGTTATAATAAAAGCAAGCGACCATAGCAGGAATTTCTTCATAAATTAATAGTATATGGATTCAGTTTTTACTGTTAGACGTTCAAAAGCTATAATTGTATCAATAAAACCAATTTTTTATTATCCCGGTTTACTTCGACATTGATTGTTTGTCCGTGTTTCAGTTTGCTCATTCTGAACATGTAGTCCTGTATGTTATTAACTGACATGCCGTTAATGGCTGTTATTATGTCGCCTTTTTTCATTCCTCCGCGGGCTGCTGGCTTACCTGGCGTTACAAAGTCAGCCCTCAGGCCATTTTTGATAACACCCGCGAAATCGGGCATAATACCAAGAGTAACTCCTCTTCGCCTGGGATACCTGTTTACTTCTTCTTTAGGTCCGGCTTCAGTGAATTTGAGTTTAACAGGGTCGTTGGCAAGTTTTTCTGCAACTTTGAATATAAGGTCTGATATCTCTACCATGCCCTTATAATTTATTTTTTCCCATGTGTCTGTAGGTGTATGGTAATCCATATGTGCTCCTGTAAAATAGAAGAGAACCGGTATATTCTTTCCATAGAAGGAGGAATGGTCGGAAGGGCCGTATCCTTCAGGTGAAAGAGCCAGTTTAATGACTGATGTATCGGTGTTGGACAGTACGAGATTTTTAAGTCCTTCAGCAGTACCCACTCCGCCTATCTGAAGACTGTTTTCACTGTTGAGCCTGCCTACCATATCCATGTTTATCATGGCATTTACCTTTGAAAGATCAATCTCCGGGTTATCCACGAAATGTTTTGAGCCAAGCAGGCCTTCTTCCTCTCCTGAGAAGGATATGCAAACGATACTTCTCTTATGGCTTCCTTTCGTTTTAGCGAATTTTTCCGCCAGTTCAAGCATCATTGCCACCCCTGAGGCATTATCATCGGCACCGTGATGAATTCCGATAGTATCGAGGGCCCTGCTTCCTGAGCCCGGACCTCCCATGCCAAGATGGTCAAAATGTGCACCAAGGATTATGTACTGATCCTTAAGATCACTATCTTCTCCCGGCAGCATCATGACTACATTCCTTGTGTTGGCGGTCTCCTTAATAATCTCGGCTTTACCGTTAACAGGCACATTTACTATGAAGGAGAAAGGTTTCCTGGTAGCATTGAGCTTCTTTTCAAGGGATGCAGTTGTTGTACCGTTTTTTGAGAGAATAGCATCAGCTACTTCCCTTTTGATTCTCAAAACAGGTATGCCCACTGAATAGTAATTACTTGCAGTTAGTGTATCCATCTCATCCTTGGGATCAAATGCAGGACCCGAGACAAGCAAAACACCTGCAGCACCCATGTCTTTGGCAAGCATTGCTTTATCCCTGTCGGGACTGGCATTGACATACGGACTTATGTTATTGTCGGGTTCGGGATCGGCCCTGAGTATTAACACCCATTTGCCCTTTACATTAACACCTTTATAATCATCCCATTTGATGTTGTCGTTGTTGATTGAAAATCCATAGCCGGCAAATACCACATCGGACGTTAGTCCGGAGTTTGAACTGAACGCAAGAGGCATAAAATCTTTGTCTACGGCATATTCAGTACCATTAACCGATAAAGCATTGCCAGGACCCGGAACTATCTTTTTAGTAACTTTATATCTCTGAAAACCATCGCCTTCTACGGGAACAAAGCCATCGGAAGCCAGCTTTTTCTCAATGTATACAGCTGCCAGACTATCACCAGGAGATCCTGTAAGTCGTCCGACGAGCTCATCAGAAGACAGATATTTTATCTCATCTGTAAGCTCTTTTACAGTTACTTCCCTGTTGCCGGAGCACGACACAAGAAGTAATATGATCATTAATAAACCACTTATGCTTAATCTGTTGGTATTTTTCATCTTTTCATCTTTAATATCCCAGGGATTAATGCCTGGGCTGGTGGGTTACTCAAACATTTTAAACGCTTTCTTAATCAGATCTATTGCTTCCTTCAGCTGATCTTCAGTTATGACAAGGGGAGGAGCGAATCTAATTATATGATTATGCGTTGGTTTGGCTATGAGTCCCATGTCTTTCATAGCCAGGCAGACATCCCAGGCTTCTTTGCCGTTCTTCGGACTTATTACAACAGCATTGAGAAGCCCTTTCCCACGAACCAATTCTATCATATCTGACTTTATACCGGAGAATTCACTGCGGAAGATCTTTCCCAGGTGTTCCGCTTTTTCCGCCAGTTTCTCTTCACGTATAACTTCAAGAGCAGCAATTGCTACCTTTGCGGCAACAGGATTCCCGCCGAAAGTGGAGCCATGCTCCCCCGGTTTGATTGTCAGCATTATTTCATCATCAGCGAGAACAGCTGAAACAGGAAGAACTCCTCCGGAAAGAGCTTTTCCAAGGATCAGGATATCAGGACGTACATTCTCATGATCACAGGCAAGTAGTTTACCGGTACGAGCAATACCTGTCTGCACTTCATCAGCAATAAACAACACATTTTTCGATTTACATAGGTCGTATGCCTTTTTCAGATAACCTTCATCAGGAACAAATACGCCAGCTTCACCCTGTATTGGTTCAACAAGAAAACCGGCAACATCCGGATCTTCCAGAGCTTTCTCAAGGGCTTTGATGTCGTTATAAGGTATAATAATGAATCCTGGTGTATAGGGACCATAATCATCCCTTGCATCAGGGTCTGTTGACATTGATATGATACTGATTGTTCTTCCGTGAAAATTACCTTCACATGCTATGATCTTTGCCTTATTATCTTTGATGCCTTTTTTCTTGTAGGCCCATTTGCGGCAGAGCTTAAGTGCTGTCTCATCAGCTTCGGCTCCCGAATTCATTGGTAGAATCTTATCGTATCCAAAGTATTTTGTTATATATTCTTCATACTCACCCAGCACTGAATTATAAAATGCCCTTGATGTAAGAGTGAGCCTGGAGGCCTGATCGGTTAAGGCTTTAATGATTTTTGGATGGCAATGGCCCTGGTTAACAGCAGAATAGGCTGAAAGAAAATCAAAATATCGTTTTCCGTCAACATCCCATACAAAAGGTCCTTCTCCTCTTTCAAGAACAACAGGAAGTGGATGGTAATTATGTGCTCCGTATTTGTCTTCCCGGTTAATATAATCCTGTGTATTCATGTCGTTGATTATTAAATAGATATTAAAAATTAGAAATTAACTACAATTTTACTAAAGGTTTTGATAATTTACAATCAGTATCTTATAAATCATCTTTTTATTTCAGCTTTCCTTATCTTCACTGAAAAGGTCGGGCCGTAATCTGCGGGTTCTTTCCTCCGACTGTTCATGTCTCCATTTTTCAATATTGGCAGCGTGGCCCGAGAGAAGAATACCCGGAACTTTCCATCCGTTGAAGTCGGCCGGCCGTGTATAAACAGGAGGTGCCAGCAAATCATCCTGGAAGGAATCGGATAATGCAGACTGTTCATCTGAAATGGCACCCGGTATTAGCCTGACTATGGCATCGGTTATGACTGATGCGGGAAGCTCTCCTCCTGAGAGTACATAATCTCCAATGGATATTTCCCTTGTTATAAGGTGGTCCCTTATACGCTGGTCGATACCTTTGTAATGACCGGAAAGTATAAGAATATTTTCTTTCAGCGAAAGCTGGTTAGCCATCTTCTGGTTGAATTTTTCTCCGTCAGGTGATGTGTAAATTATTTCATCATACACCCTTTCACCTTTAAGTTTCTCAATGGCTTTAAATACAGGTTCTATCATCATTACCATTCCTGCACCCCCTCCAAAAGCATAATCATCCACGGTTCTGTACCTGTCAGCAGCGAAATCACGTAAATTGATAACATTAATTTCCACGAGTTTCCTTTCTCTTGCTCTCTTAACAATCGAGTAATTAAACGGACTCTCCAGCAATTCGGGAAGGACTGTAAGGATATCTATTCTCATGATTTCATTTTCAACAAAAGTACTAAGAAATAATAACGGTGCAAAAGTACAGCGGGACAACGGTGCAATGGTGCAATGGTGCAACGGTGCAATGATCCAGGGAGAACAGGAGAAGAAGTACATTACTATGTGTTTTCTCTGTGGATCCTGATAGCTGTATGTATTGTGTAAAAAATTGATAAATAAATATTTACGATATGTTCAATAAGTTTCAGAAACTGAATTCAAGTGATACTGTTTATAATTGCATTTTCTATCTTTGCAATGTGATTAATTGATAAATACCTTTTTGACTTTTAGCTTTTAAATTTCAAACTCTTCATATGAAATGTCGACCCGGTTGCGGAGCCTGTTGTATCGCTCTCTCAATATCATCACCCATCCCCGGAATGCCTGATGGCAAGCCGGCAGGTGTACGATGTATACACCTGTATGATGATTATTCGTGTGATATATATGATTCTCCTGAAAAGCCTCAGGTATGCAGTAATTTTAAGCCTGAACCAGAATTTTGCGGTTCTGACAGGGAAGAGGCTATGTCTATTTTATCTTCTTTATCTGAAGGTCTGACTGTCTGAGGCATAAACGATCTTCCCTCCAACAACAGTATAGTCAATCTTTGTTTTCATAATTTCATTTTCAGGTGCAGTGAGGAGATTTGTATTGGTGATAACAATATCGGCGAGATAGCCCGGTTTGAGCATGCCTTTTCTGTCTTCCATGAACTGGGCAAAGGCAGAACCCAGTGTATAATATTCAATTGCTTTTTCCATTGTAAGCTTCTGTTCCGGGAACCATCCGTTGCCTTCTTCACCAAGTCTGTCC
>DATFLA010000561.1:0-5260 GCA_035268305.1 Bacteroidales bacterium
GCAGGTAACGCACCTCTTTCCAGTATTATAGGTGTGCTCCGCGATCTTGTTTCGGCAGAGACAGGTATCAATGAATTTGAGATCACAAAAGCCAGCAAGATAGTGGAGACATTCAGCGGGGTCAGGATACCTGTGAATAAGCCGCTTGTGGGGGAAAATGTTTTTACACAGACCTCAGGAGTGCATGCCGATGGCGACAGCAAGGATAATCTTTACTTCAATAACCTGCTTCCGGAACGCTTCGGAAGAAAAAGAAAATATGCCCTCGGTAAACAGTCGGGCAAGGCCACAATAAGGAAAAACCTCGAGGAATTCGGGCTCTTCCTTAATCCAGAATCGCTTGCAAAGGTCACTCAGCGAGTTATAGAACTGGGTGATAAAAAAGAGAATGTGACAACAGAGGACCTTCCGTTCATCATAGCTGATGTACTGGGGAATGAGCAGATTAATTATAAGATTTTTGTTAAAAACTATTCACTTTCCCTCTCCTACGGATTAAAACCCTTTGCAAGTGTGCAGGTTGAGATAGATGGTAATGTGTACCAGGAGACATCATCAGGAGATGGTCAGTATGATGCCTTTATGAAGACACTGCACAGCATCTACAGCAAGCTGGGAAAAGAGTTTCCACTGCTTACCGATTACCAGGTATCAATACCTCCCGGAGGAAAAACAGATGCTCTTGTGGAGACAATAATTTCGTGGGACTATAACGGCAAGGAATTTAAAACAAAAGGACTGGATGCCGACCAGACCGAATCGGCCATAAAGGCAACTGAAAAAATGCTTAACATAATGGAAGGCCTGACTGAAAATGTCAACTCCCATCTTGTTGCGCAGATATAAAATTAAATAATTCGAAATACTCAAATTAACTAACACAAACAAAATTTACTTATGGGCAAATCGTACAATATCGCTGTTTTACCTGGTGATGGCACCGGACCTGAAGTTGTCAGGGAGGGAAAGAAAGTTATAAGTGCCGCTGCTGACAAATTCGGATTCAAACTTAATTTCGAGGAATTCGATTTCGGAGGTGACCGTTATCTGAGGACAGGTGAAATATTACCTGATTCCGCACCCGATCAGCTCAGGAAATTTGATTCCATTTTTCTTGGCGCTATCGGTCATCCTGATGTTAAACCGGGCATCCTGGAAAAAGGCATCCTTCTCAAATTAAGGTTCGAACTTGACCAGTACATTAACCTGCGTCCAATAAAACTCTACCCGGGTGTTGGTACACCACTTAAGGATAAGGGTCCGGAACAAATTGACTACGTAGTTGTTAGGGAAAACTCCGGTGGTATATACACAGGTATAGGTGGTATTTCACAGAAAGGGACACCCAATGAAGTAGCAGTGCAGAGTATGGTATACAACCGTATGCAGGTTGAACGCTGCCTTCGCTATGCCTTTGACTATACAAAAAGAAGGAAGAAGAAAAATACCCTTGCACTTTGCGGAAAAACAAATGTGCTTACCTATGTGTATGATTTGTGGGAAAGAGCTTTCCACGAGATCGGAAAAGCTGATTATCCAGATATAACAAGGGAATACTACCATGTCGATGCAACAGTTATGTGGATGGTGAAAAATCCTGAATGGTTCGATGTAATAGTAACAGGTAATATATTTGGCGATATCATCACCGACCTGGGTGCCATAACACAGGGAGGTATGGGTATTGCTGCCGGTGGGAATATTAACCCGGAAGGAGTTTCCATGTTTGAACCTATTGGCGGATCAGCTCCTAAGTACACAGGGAAGAATGTTATTAATCCCCTTGCCTCAATATCATGCGGAGCCATGATGCTCGACTATCTTGGAGAAGAAGAGGCTGCAGCTTCAATCGAAAAAGCTATTATGGATGTTACAGCCAATAAACTAAAAGATATGGGAGCCGGCAAAATGGGCTTTTCAACTTCTGAGGTAGGCGACCTTGTAGCTGAAAGAGTCTGATGTTTTCTTTTTAAGCTTTTTGCCGTATTTGTAAATTATATTAATTATTTATTATCTTTGCATTTACAAATTAAAGAAATGAACTACAATACATCACATCATCATTATCATGGTTGCTCCCGGGCGAGGTGATACTGATATGTATGAGAATTAAATATCAAAAACCCGTCTGAGCAGTTCAGGCGGGTTTTTTGTTCCCGGCTTCTCAGACACATTTAATAAAAGAAGATGACAAAACTGAAGATTGCGATACAGAAAAGCGGAAGGCTTAGTGAAAATTCAAAAAAACTGCTTGAGGAATGCGGAATAAACTTCTCCAACGGGGCTAATGTGCTTAAAACAAGTGCAGGCAATTTCCCGGTCGAGTTACTGTTCCTGCGCGATGATGATATTCCTCAGTACGTGGAACAACAGGTTGCAGATATCGGCATACTGGGTGAAAATATGATCTTTGAGAAGAACAAAGACGTTGATGTAATTGAACTGCTCGGTTTTGCTGCCTGCAGACTGAGCCTGGCAATACCAAAGGATGAAAAATACAGCGGCGTTAAATATCTTCAGGATAAGAAAATAGCGACAAGCTATCCGCACCTGCTTTCTGAGTACCTGTTGCGCAATAAAGTAAATGCGGAGATTGAAGAGATAAGCGGAAGTGTTGAGATTGCACCGGGAATTGGCCTTGCCGATGCTGTTTGTGACATAGTAAGCTCAGGCAGCACTCTTATGACAAACGGGCTTCATGAAGTTGAGACAATTATGAAAAGCCAGGCTGCCATAATCGGGAACAAGAATCTTGACAATGAAAAACAGAAGATACTTAATAAACTGCTGTTCAGGATAAGGGCAGTAAAAAATGCAAAGGAAAATAAATATATCCTTCTTAATGCCCCGGAATCGGCCGTTGACAAGATTTGTGCCATACTGCCGGGGATGAAGAGTCCTACAGTGCTTCCACTTGCACAAAAAGGATGGTGCAGCCTGCATTCGGTTGTTAAGGAAGATGAATTCTGGGAAAGGATAGATCAGCTGAAAGCTGAAGGAGCAGAAGGAATACTTGTAATACCAATTGAAAAAATGATCCTGTAATGGAAATATTAATACTACCCGACAGGGATGAATGGGGAACTATCTGCAACAGGCCCCTGATGGAAAAAGAAGGACTCGAAAAGGCTGTTGGGGATATCATTGCGGAGGTGAGAAACGGATCCGATAAGGCTTTAAAAGATCTTACAGGGAAGTTTGACGGTTTCAGACCCGAAAATTTGCGTGTCACATCCTCAGAGATTGAAGAAGCTGACTTACTCGTACCTGAAGCACTCAAGGAAGCAATACTAACAGCAAAAGTAAACATTGAAAAATTTCATACAGCACAGATAAAATCTGAAAGTCCTGTTGAAACAACCAGGGGAGTGACCTGCTGGCGGAAAAGTGTTCCCATTGAAAAAGTCGGTCTCTATATCCCCGGAGGATCAGCACCATTGTTTTCAACACTGCTGATGCTGGGAATACCGGCAAAGCTGGCAGGTTGTGAGCAGGTGGTGGTGTGTACACCCCCTGATAAGAAAGGGAAAATAAGTCCTGAGATACTTTATACCGCAGGTATACTCGGTATCACCGATATATTTAAAGCAGGCGGAGCCCAGGCTGTTGCAGCCATGGCCTATGGAACAGAGTCGGTACCGGCCGTATATAAAATATTCGGTCCGGGTAACCAGTATGTGACAAAAGCCAAGGAAATGGTACAACAGGACGGGATAGCCATAGATATGCCGGCCGGACCAAGTGAAGTACTTATTATCGCAGATGCAACGGCAGATGCCGGCACCGTCGCAGCAGATCTTATTTCGCAGGCGGAACACGGTAAAGACAGCCAGGTTATACTCCTAACCAACAACAGGGCACTGGCAGAAAGAGTAATTGAAGAGATCGGTTTGCAAGCTGAACAGCTTCCAAGGAAAGAAATAATTAACGGGTCGCTTGCCCATAGCAGGTTTGTAGTACTGCAAGCGCTCGACGATTGTATCGAATTCAGTAATATATATGCTCCTGAACACCTTATTATTAATACTGCAAATGCTCCCTCACTCGGAGAGAAGGTAAAAAATGCCGGTTCTGTTTTCCTGGGAAAATACAGCTGTGAAAGCGCAGGTGATTACGCTTCCGGCACAAACCATACACTGCCTACAAATGGTTTTGCAAGGAATTACAGCGGAGTATCATCCGACAGTTTCATTAAAAAGATTACCTTTCAGTCTGTTACTGAGGAAGGTATCAGGAACCTGGGTCCGGCTATAGAAGTGATGGCATCATCCGAATCACTTGAAGGACACAGGAATGCTGTGAGCTTACGTCTTAAAAAGCTGGAAAATGACTGACTTAAATAAACTTATCAGACAGAATGTTTTAAATCTTACCCCATATTCCTGTGCCCGGGATGAATTCAGCGGTAAAGAAGGCATTTTTCTCGATGCCAATGAAAATCCATTCGGAACTCTGAACCGGTACCCCGATCCTTACCAGAGGGATCTTAAAGCAGCTGTGGCAAAGCTGAAGAACATCGCTCCCGAAAGGATCTTCCTGGGTAACGGCAGCGATGAAATCATTGACCTTACATACAGGATATTCTGCAAGCCCGGCAGAGATAAGGTTTTGCTCTTCACCCCTACTTACGGTATGTACAGCGTTTCAGCAGAAATAAATGATGTTGATATTTTAAATATACCGCTCGATAATGACTTCCGGATAAACCCTGAAGCTCTTAAACCGTTCTTTGTAAATACGGATATTAAACTTGTATTTATCTGTTCACCAAATAATCCCACGTCAAATTCAGTGACACAGGATGAGGTAGTTTATATACTTGATAACTTCGGAGGTATTGTAGTAATTGATGAAGCATATATCGACTTCAGCGACAAACAGTCATTTATAAAACTCACGGAAAGGTATGATAATCTTGTAGTTATGCAGACATTCAGTAAAGCCTGGGGACTTGCAGCAGCCAGGGTGGGAATGGCATTTTCCAATCCTGAGATATTATCGTACTATAATAAGATGAAGCCTCCTTATAATATAAGTTCAATAAACCAGGAAGCTGTAATGACTGCCCTGAAGGACAGTGATAGGTTTAACAAGATTGTGAAACTTATTAAGGAAGAGAAAAAAAGGCTTTCTGCCGGCCTCGTTAAGCTGAAACAGGTGGAGAGAGTTTACCCGTCGGATGCCAATTTCCTTCTCGTGAAGGTAAAGGACGCAACAGAAACGTACAATAAACTTATTAACAGGAATATTGTTGTAAGAA
>DATFLA010000562.1:0-4186 GCA_035268305.1 Bacteroidales bacterium
AACTATTCAGAAGCAGTAAACGGCGTGGGATATATTGCCTGTCGAGTTACAGGAGATATGCATAAATTTGATCCTTCCGGATATAACTGGACGACCCTGACAAATCCGATTTATCCATATAGTCCCATATTTACCCTTTCTGTTTCGATGTCAGAAGTCGCTTGCCGGAACATCTTTTATATTGTTTCAGGTACCAACAACTTGTGGGCTTACGATGAAATTTCAGGAGTCTGGTCTATGAAATCTTATGTTCCGGCTGATATGCGTAACTGGTTGGGTGTGGGATTTTCACTGAATAACAAGATCTACTATGGCCTGGATTTTACTTATCCCGACAGAACAATATTTATGGAATGTGATCCTGATAATAGTTTTTTGTGGACCAGAAAAGCAGATTTTCCAACTAATATACCAGGAGCTCTCTCAACATCCTTTTCAATTGACAGTAAGGGTTATATATTATTATCTGATAATAGTCTGTGGGAATATAATTCAATTTCAGATTCCTGGCAGAAAAAGGCAATGTTTCCGGGAACAGCCCGAAGAAAAGCAGTCTCTTTTGTAATAGGGGAAACAGCTTATATTGGAACCGGGTTAAATGGCAGTACAGAATTTGCAGATATATGGAAGTATGATTCGCAGGAAGATACATGGACATTTCTTTCAAATTTACCGGAGGAGAGATTTTCTGCTGTAGCCTTTACAATTAATGGCAAAGGATATATAGGTTTTGGAGTACATACTGACGAAAGCAATTTATTTGATTTCTATGAATTTGATCCGAATTATTCTTTCTGATAACTTGATAATCATGTCGAAAATTAAATATTTTATTAGAGCTATGGTCCTGATGCTGATTATTTCACAAGTAACAACACCAGACCTTTTTGCCCAGTATAAACTGCCATTCGGAGATATAAAGACCGAAGAACTATCTAACATACCATATAAACCCGATCCCGGGGCAGACGCAGTGATCCTTTCTGATATCGGACTTGCCACACTTAACTATGTTAACGGTTTTTATGTTGAACTTGAGAGGGATGTGAGGATAAAGATAGTAAACAGCAACGGTTATGATTATGCGAATATTGAAATACCCTATTCAATCAATGACAGGATTTATAATTGCAGGGCTTCTACATTTAACCTGAGTAATGGTGTTAAGGTTGAGTCGAAAATCGGTAAAAAGGCTTTTATTTATGAAAAGTCAAGTTTTGAAGATAAGACTCTTAAATTCAGTTTCCCTGATGTACACGAGGGATCAGTTGTGGAATATTCCTATATTATTCAGTACAGGGGTGACATACTATATACTTTGATTCCCTGGTCGTTCCAATCGGACATACCGGTAAAAGTAAGTGCATTTTCTTTGTCATACCCGGAACCCTGTGAATATAAAGAGATAATCTCAGGTTCAGCCGGAAAGGTAGATGTAAAAACTTCAAAGACTAAAGAAATGTTCCTGGGTGAAAGGATAAATATTGTATCCACATCATGGATAGCACAGAATATGCCGGCAGTAGAAGAGGAACCTTATATCAAAAGCAGGAAAGAGCTTCTTACAGGTGTTACCTTTGAGCTTGCAAATTTAAACTTCCCGGGATCAGGACTTAAAGAAATCACCCCTACGTATTCAACCCTTACATCGAAGTTGCTGCTAAGAAGCGATTTCGGAAAGATTATAGACACAGATTTAAAATCTTTGACAGGAAAGATCATTTCAGGATGTACAGGTAATACTGAGAAACTCAGGAAAATCCATACCTATATTTCAAAAAGTATTCTATGGAATGGTATTAACGACTATACAGCTTCAGCATCACTCCGCAGTATCCTGAACAAACAAAAGGGTAACTCTGCCGATATAAATATGCTTCTTATAGCAATGCTTCGTTCCATAAACATAAAGGCTGATCCTGTTATACTGAGTACAAGATCGCACGGAAGTATTAATAAGGACCTGGCCATGATTCAGCAATTCAATTATCTTATTGCCAGGGTAATGGTTGATGGTAAAACTTATCTTGTTGATGCTACGGATCCAAGTCGTCCATTCAATATACTGCCTTCACGTTGTCTTAATGATGCCGGCTGGCTTGTAAGTGAATCGGAATCTCAGTTTATAGATCTCAAAAATAACGAGAATGATTCAAACAAGAGAATTGTTAATATAAGCATTGATGGAGATGGAAATATTAGAGGTAATATTGAAAATCACTATTCTGCATACCCCGCTTCTACTATCAGGGCACTGATCCTGCTTATCAGTGAAGATGGTTATACCGATGTATTAAGTTCTTTTTTGAAAAATATGTCTGTATCTGATTTTAGGATGGATAATCTGGATGATCCATATTCTCCTCTTTCAGAAAATTATAAAATAAATATTCCTGGCGGATCGCAGGTTGCAGGAGACGAGATTCTTTTAAATCCTTACCTGAAGATATTAGCTGAGCCTGATCCTTTTGTCAGGGATACCCGGCTCTTCCCTGTCGATTTTGAATGCCCGTCTGTAACAGAATACGAGCTTAACCTGACCATACCGGAAAATTGCAGTGTTGCAGAAATGCCGGAAGATATACTGATCAAAGAAGGAAACGGAGATGAAATGTCGTTTGAACTTAAATGTTCAGTAAATGGACAGACACTACACCTGAACAGCGAGTTTAAAGTAAACAGGACGCATTATCCGGTTTCGGAATATGCCAGGATACGGTCTTTTTATTCTCAGATGCTTAAAAAACAGGCAGAACTAATAGTCCTGAAAAAGAATAATACTATATAAAAAAACAGGTATGAAGAAGTTTATAATATCAGCTGTCTTTATTTTGTTGTTTGCAGATATATTTTCTCAGACATATTCTTTCAGTTCCATACCGGAAAATCTTAAAAGCAGGGCCGACGCTGTTATAAGAACGGATCAGTGCCAGTTTACTCTTATAAAACCAGGGAATGCTGTGGTAAAATATAAAAAAGCAATAACCCTTTTAAATGACAATTCACGGCCTTACAGGCTTTTAATGATAAATTATAATAAATACTCCCATATCAATTCGCTGAAAGGGGCTGTTTATGATGAGAAGGGCAAGATGATCAGGGAATTTGGGATGCTTGATAGTTACGATATGAGTGCTGTTACAGGGGGAACTTTTTATTCCGATGACCGGATGAAGGTTTTATATTTCCCTGCTTATAAGTATCCATATACTATTGAATATGAATATGAAATAAGCTATTCAAGTCTTATTAGCTATAATAACTGGTACTTTCACGAGTCACCCAGGGTCTCTGTTGAAAGATCCGGAATACAGTATGTTATTCCCAAAAATCTCAGATTCAGGTTTTATGGTGAAAATCTGAGCAATGATGTTGATTCAGTCGTCAGTGGCGATTCAAAAATCTATACCTGGCTTGAAGAAAATATGCCTGCCATACCTGTTCAACAGTATTTTGTGGCAACTGAATATAACTTACCTGTACTTCATACTGCACCTGTTGATTTTGAATATGGAGGATATAAGGGTTCAATGACATCCTGGAACTCTTTTGGCGGCTGGGTCTATAATCTTATTAAAGGACAGGATGAGCTGCCTCAGAATGACATTGACAGTGTCATGAAAATCATATCAGTCACATCTGATAAATGGGAAAGAGCGAAAAAGATATATGAATTTATGCAATCTAAAACAAGATATGTTTCGATACAAATTGGTATTGGAGGATTCAAACCTGCAAATGCAATGTCTGTCTCATTGAATGGTTATGGTGATTGTAAAGCTCTTGTAAATTATACCCAGGCATTGATGAATGTGGCAGGAATAAAATCATATTACTCGCTTGTTAAGGCGGGTGAACAAAAAGATATCAATAAGAACTTTGTGGATAACGAGTTTAACCATGCTATCTTATGTGTCCTGATAGAAAAAGATACTGTCTGGCTTGATTGCACTGACCGGACACATCCTTTCAATTTCCCTGGCATCTTTACTTCAGGTAAATATGCACTTGTAATTTCACAAAGAGGAGGAGTACTTGTCAAAACACCGGATTTTTCGGACAATGGGAATATTCTGAGCCGGACAGGATCAGTATACCTTAACATTCTCGGTGCTTCATCATGTAAGATATCTAACAGGTATTCAGGTTATTATTATGAGCTTGCAAGTGATGAATTTGCCAAACA
>DATFLA010000563.1:0-6555 GCA_035268305.1 Bacteroidales bacterium
TTACTACTGAATTACTATGAATTACTACTGAATTACTACTGAATTACAATGAACTACTACTGAATTACTACTGAATTACCTTCTCTACCCTCTCTGTTCTCCGCACTCCTCGCTCATCTTTCTAACCCACCCCCAGCCCCTCCCAGGAGGGCAGTCCGAAGGAATTGACTTCTATCTCGATCTCAAATTCACACTGACTTAATCCCGCCCTGAGTGTCCGCATACCTTATGTCTTACGTCTTACACCTTACGTCCTACTCCTAGAATTGCTCCAGAAGCTGAATCCTTTTTTCTATTGGTGGATGGGTTGCAAATAGTGATGAAATGGAGAATGAATTCTTCTTCTCCTTTACCTGAGGATTCTCAATAAACATCTGTGCCACGTCTTTTCTCTTCACTGCCTCAATAGTAGGATCGGCTGCCACCTTCCTCAGAGCCGACGCCAGGGCAAGGGGTCTCCTTGTAAGTTCAGCAGAACCGGCATCAGCAAGATATTCCCTCTTACGGGAAAGAGCAAAACGGAAAAGTGTGGCAAGAAGATAACCGACCAGAGCAAGTACAAGAGCAACTATCATGCCGCTGCCTCCTTTCCTGTCCCGCCCTATCCTTCCATAGCCGATTGTCCTGAACAACGCTTCCGCCACAAAGGCAAATATCCCGACAAAAACAATTGAGATAATCAGGAGCCTGACATCCCTGTTCCTTATATGAGTCAGTTCATGTGCAATAACTGCTTCAAGTTCCTCATCATTCAGCTTCTCAATTATACCTCTGGAGAGTGATACAGAGTATGTCTTTTCATTTATACCACTGGCAAAAGCATTCAGAGAATCATCGTCTATTATATTGATTTTGGGCATAGTCATACCGGCAGATATGCACAGGTTCTCCACCAGGTTATATACTCTCTTGTTCTCCGACCTTTTAAGTGGCTTGGAATCCGTGGCAGCATTTATCATGGCTGAATGAGAAAAGAATGCAACAATAAACCATATGGCAACTCCAATAATAATAAAAGGAATAGTCCTGACGAACCTGTAATTGACCATCTGCATGGTCCATTGCTCATTGTGCATCCCCGATGACGTGAAAAAGAAGAACAGCCATGTCAGTCCCAGGAAAACAACGGGGAACATTATCAGTATCAAAGTCGAATTGGTATTATTCCTCCATATCTGGCTCTGAAGTCCGAAATACTTCATAATATCAGAACTCAATTTTAGGTGGTTGCTCAGCCTCAGCTCTCTGTTCCCCGAGTTCAAACATCGTCTCACGCTTAAAGTTGAAGAGTGTTGCAATAATATTTGAAGGAAACATTTCAGTTGCAACATTAAGCTCTTTTGTTGCAGAGTTAAAGAATCTCCGGGCGGCAGCTATTTTATTCTCAACATCTGCTATCTCATTCTGAAGATCCATGAAATTCTGACTTGCTTTCAGGTCGGGGTAGGCCTCAACAGATACTTTAAGTCCGTCCAGTGCAGCAGAAAGCTTATTCTCAGCTGCTATCTTTTCATTTATTGTTGTTGCCTTCATTGCATTGGAACGTGCGTCAGTAATTGCTGTAAGAACTCCTCTTTCGTGTCCCATATAGCCTTTTACCGAATCCACAAGCTGTGGAATAAGGTCATGCCTCATCTTCAGCTGTACATCAACATCAGCAAATGCCTGCTCCCGGTTGTTTCTCAGTTTCACAAGTCTGTTGTAAAGAGAAATAACCATAATAACTACGAGCAGAATGATACCCAGAAATACTACTACTATGATCATATTAAAGGTTTTAATTAATTATCACTTTTTACCATCGCGGTAATTTTGAAAATAAAGATAAATATTTTTATACTATATTTATGGCGTGGCTAAAAATCAAATGCAATATTTTCTAATATAATTATAAATCGTTTAAAATTAATGGTATGGATAAGAGTATCAAAGGGACACAAACCGAGAAGAATTTACTGAAAGCATTTGCCGGTGAATCACAGGCAAAAAACCGTTATGAATTTGCAGCAAAGGTTGCCAAAGAAGAAGGTTATGAACAGATAGCAGGCATCTTCGCCGAAACAGCCCTCCAGGAACAGCAGCACGCTAAGAGATTCTTCAGGTTCCTCGAAGGTGGTATGGTTGAAATAACAGCATCCTACCCTGCCGGTAAAACAGATACCACTGAGGAGAACCTTACAGCAGCTGCTGAAGGGGAACACGAAGAATGGAGTGATTTGTATCCTTCTTTTGCACAGGTTGCCGAAGATGAAGGTTTCAAGGAAGTAGCCACGGCCTTCAGGGCCATAGCTGCAGCTGAAAAAAACCACGAGGACAGGTATCGTAAGCTTCTCGGCAATGTAATGCAGAACAAGGTATTCGAACGTGAAGAAAAAGTATTCTGGTATTGCAGGAAATGCGGATATGTTCACTTCGGCACCAAGCCCCTTAAGAACTGTCCGGCATGTCTTCATCCGGCAAGCTATTTCGAACTTCTTCCCGACAACTATTAGTAATGACCGACGCCGAGAAAATGCTGGCTCTTATAACCAGCAGACAGAGCGACAGAAAATACAGTGACCAACCGGTAGAAAAGGATAAGCTTGATCGTATAATTGAAGCAGGACGAATGGCTCCGTCAGCCTGCAATGCTCAGCCCTGGAAATTTATTATAGTAACAGAGCCCAAACTGAGGGAACAGATTGCCACAGCTGCTTCTGCCAGGTTGATTGGTATGAACAGCTTTGTTGGCCAGGCTCCTGTAATAATTACAGTTATAAGGGAACAGCCAAATTTCACCTCCAAAGTAGGCGGCACTATAAAAAACAAGGATTATTCTCTTATCGATATCGGCATCACCTCTGAAAACATATGTCTGCAGGCTGAGGCCGAAGGGCTGGGATCGTGCATGATAGGATGGTTTGATGAACCAATGTTGCGAAGAATACTCGGTATACCAAAGTCGAAAAGAGTGGAACTGTTAATAACAATAGGCTACTCGTTGAACAATAAAAGAGAAAAAAGAAGGAAACCGGAGGAAATGACTGTTTCGTATAACAAATACTGATATCGTCAATAGATTTCCGGTTCAAAAGAAGTCCCTGGATCACTTAAGATCATCCAGGGCTTTTTTTATTCTTCCTGCAGCCTCAATAAGCAGGTCGTCTGATGTTGCATATGATATTCTCAGGCATTCCGGTGCGCCAAAGGCTGTACCTCCGACAGTTGCTACGCGGGCTTTGTTAAGAAGGTACATGGCCAGGTCGTCTGAAGTACCAACAGTTATTTTCCCGTCCGATTTACCAAAAAAGTACGATATATCTGGCATCACATAAAAGGCTCCCTGGGGTATTCTGACTTTAAGTCCTTCTATTTCCCCCAGAAGTCCGCATATAAGATCCCTCCGTCTGAGGAAAGCTTCTCTCATTATTTTTTGTGATTCACCGTCGCCCTCAATTGCAGCAAGGGCCGCTCTCTGGGCTATTGAACAAACACCCGATGTAAACTGACCCTGAAGCTTATTGCAGGCCTTTGCCAGCCACAGGGGAGCTCCCATATAGCCTATCCTCCAGCCTGTCATCGCATAACCTTTCGATACACCATTAACAGTTATCACCCTGTCTGATATATTTCCAAAAGAGGCCATACTCACATGTTCCCCCTCAAATATTATATGCTCATATATCTCATCGGATATGATGAAGAGACCCTCATGTTTTGCAACCACCGCGGCTATCTTTTCCATCTCCTTACGAGTATATACCATCCCTGTCGGGTTCGACGGAGAATTAAATATAATAAGTCGTGTCCTTCCCGTTATCGCAGCCTCGAGCTGTTCCGGTCTAACCTTGAAATCATTCTCAAGCGTAGCCTCAACAACAACAGGCTTACCCTGGGCTATCACCACCTGGTCGTAATAACTCACCCAGTAGGGAGCAAGTATTATAACCTCATCACCCGGATTTATCATTGCCAGCATAATATTTATAAGAGAATGTTTCCCACCGGCCGAAACAACTACCTGATCCGGAGAATAGTCAAGCCCGTTCTCCCTTTTGAATTTCCTGGAGATAGCCTCCCTGAGATCTCCATACCCAGGTACCGGGGGATACTTCGAGTAGTTATCGTCTATTGCTTTCTTGGCTGCTTCTTTAATATAATCAGGAGTATTGAAATCAGGTTCTCCAAGGCTGAGAGCGATTATATCAATGCCCTGAGCCTTTAATTCGCGACTTCGCTGAGCCATTGCAAGGGTCTGTGATACTGATAATGACTTGATTCGGTCTGACAGGTACTCCATATGCTGTATTTATTATTTTTTGATATCTGATGAAAATCAAATGTATGAAGTTAAATTCAAATACAAAAGATACCCCGTGACTTTAGTTTCCTAAAATCCTTTCCAGTTTATGTCGCTTATTCATAAAATCTAAAAGAAAAGCATAAGTTTGTAATATAAAACTAAATGATAAGCGATGGAAATACTTACTGAAACACTTAAGATAACATTACCTGCCCTGCTTGTCTTTCTCACCGCATGGGTACTCATCCGGAATATGATAAAAAACGACCAGGATAAAAGAAGACAGGAGCTGGTTCTTCAGAACAGCCGGACAATAACCCCTATCAAACTGCAGGCCTATGAAAGGATCATCCTCTTCCTGGAGAGAATATCCCTGGAGTCGCTAATAATGAGAGTAAGCACATCCGACATGACTGCGGCACAACTTCACTCTGCACTTCTGACGACAATACGCAGTGAATTTGAACATAACCTGTCACAACAGATATATATGAGTCCGAAAGCATGGGAAGTAGTGAGAAATGCCCGTTCAGGTATGATCAAGCTTATCAACAGTGAGGCTGAAAAACTACCTCCAAAATCCACCGGTATGGTTCTCAGCAAGCAGCTTCTTGAAAAACTCATGGATCTTGATAAAGAGCCTACCAGGGCAGCAATAGATTTCGTCAAGGCTGAAGCAGCAAGGATGATATGAGGTAAGCTCGTTCTTTTGTAGCGTCCGGCATTACCTATCACAGTCCCGTAGTTATCGTGACCCGATTACTGATTATCATCCCGATTGCTATTGCGAGCTTTCGGGATGGTATGCATCGTCTTACTTAAAGCAACTCAACACTTCGTTTTACGAAATCACTGAGTTCCTCTCCTCTAAGCATGTTATTGGCAAGAAGAGCAAGATCAATAAGCTGTTTTACAACCTTATTTTCAGCGCCGTATGCCTCCAGAATATCTTTTCTTTTATTTTCCACCTCTGAAAGATCCTTCCTGAGTTTCTCGAGATCATCCTTCTCTACCTGGCTTATATCTTCTGGTTTTTTGTCCTTATGCTCTTTCTCCAGGAAATCGATCTCTTCCTTTATCTTAGCTGCTTCTGTTTCATTCTCCTTCAGCCTTGTACTCTCTTTCGATTTAAGGTCGTCTGATATACCCGTGATAAGTTTATGGTTGGGATTAACAACAAGATTAAAGCTATCGGGCAGTTCTCCGTAGAAATTCATCCCTCCTCCCATCTGCGACATCTCTTTCATCCTTCTCATGAATTCCGACTGAGTAATTGTAACAGGAGCGTCATTCTCATCGAGATTTTCAAAAGTCACATTGTAAACTTCCTTCGATTTAACCCTGACATTAAAGACGCTCTTCAGATCATCCTTTTCAGCATCTGTGAGCATGGATTCCTTCTCTTCTTCTTTCTGTATAAGCTTGTCGATAACATCGGAATCAACCCTGACGAACTTTGATTCCTTAAACTTCGATTCAAGATGATTAATAAGATGTACATCAAGCTGACCATCAAGCAAAAGCACATCATACCCCTTATTCTTAGCTTTTTCTATGTATGAATACTGATCTGTCTTATTTGTGGAATAAAGATAAACAAGTGTCTTGTTCTTATCAGTCTGGTTCTCCTTAATCAGATTCTCATATTCCTCGTAAGTAAAATACTTGTCATCTGTATTTTTAAGCAGGGCAAATTTAGAAGCCTTTTCGTAGAATTTCTCCTCTGTTATCATTCCATATTCTATGAAGAGCTTGAGGTTATCCCATTTCTTCTCAAATTCATCCCTGTTATTTTTGAAAATATCATTCAGCCTGTCGGCTACTTTCTTTGTAATATGACTTGATATCTTTTTGACATTGGAATCGCTTTGCAGGTAACTTCTCGATACGTTAAGAGGAATATCGGGCGAGTCAATAACGCCATGAAGCAGTGTCAGAAACTCCGGTACTATGCCTTCAACGGAATCCGTCACAAAAACCTGGTTGCAATACAGCTGAATCTTGTTCTTCTGTATCTCGATATTGCTTTTAATTTTCGGGAAATACAATATACCTGTCAGTTTGAAAGGATAATCCACATTAAGATGAATGTTAAACAGCGGATCATCTCCTGCAGGATACAGTTCCCTGTAAAACTTTTGGTAATCTTCCTCCTTAAGGTCCGATGGTTTAAGCGTCCAGGCCGGTTTGGTATTGTTTATAAGGTTGTCCTTATCGGTATCGACATACTTACCGTCTTTCCATTCTTTCTCTTTCCCGAATACTATTTCCAC
>DATFLA010000564.1:0-9185 GCA_035268305.1 Bacteroidales bacterium
GATTGCGATCATGCTCCGGCGATGATGGTCAATGATGATCATTATAATAATCTGACAACTGAAAATATTGACAATCTTCTGGAGAGTTACAAATAGATAACATGGAAAAACCATTAACAGGACATATCACAGGTGACGGACCGGTAAGCCTAAAAGAATACAGAGATAAAGGAGGTTACAGTGGAGTTCACAGGGCTTTAAAGGAGTTGTCACCTGGTGAGATTACGGAACTCATTAAAAAATCAAACCTTTTAGGCCGTGGAGGTGCGGGCTTTCCTGCAGGTGTTAAATGGAGCCTGATGCCTACCGACAGTGATAAGGTGAAACAAAATTATCTTATTTGTAATGCTGACGAGATGGAACCCGGAACATTCAAGGACAGGTATCTCCTGGAGAGAAATCCTCATCAGCTTATTGCAGGTATGATAGTGGCATCATATGCAGTGCAGGCATCCAAAGCATATATATTTTTGAGGTGGGCATATAAAAAGGCTGAGAAGATATTGAAGAGTGCAATATCTGAAGCATACCAGGCCGGATACCTGGGGAAAAACATACTAGGTTCTGGTTTTGACCTTGATCTGTACATTCATATAAGTGCCGGTCGGTATATCTGTGGTGAGGAGACAGCATTACTTAATTCTCTTGAAGGGAAAAGGGCTATACCGAGAACAAAACCTCCTTTTCCGGCAGTTAGCGGTCTTTTTGGTCATCCTACTGTTGTCAATAATGTAGAGACACTCTCATGGGTTTCTCATATTGTAGATAAGGGGCCCGACTGGTTTAAGGGTCTGAGTCTGACTGAGACTGGAGGAACAAAGCTATTTGGTGTGAGTGGACGGGTTAAAAAGCCGGGCTTATGGGAGCTCCCTCTTGGAATTTCGGTTAGGGAGCTGCTTGAGGAATATGCCGGTGGTATGGCCGATGGTTATACCTTCAGGGGACTGTTGCCGGGAGGAGCTTCAACTGACTTCCTTGTTGAGGAACACCTCGATACGAAAATGGATTTCTCTACAGTCGCAGCTGCAGGCAGCAGGCTCGGAACAGGAACTATGATTATACTGGATGATAAAACATGTCCGGTGGCTTTTGTTCGTAATATTGAAAACTTCTTTGCACTTGAGAGTTGCGGCTGGTGCACGCCATGCCGTGAGGGTTTGCCCTGGGTGGAAAAGATGCTCTCGTCTATTGAAGACGGAACAGGCAGAATGAATTATCTCGACCTGCTTAAATCGCAGGCGGATTATATGGGCCCGGGCCATACCTTTTGTGCCCATGCACCAGGAGCCGCCGAACCCTTGCAGAGTGCCCTGAAATACTTTTACGATGACTTTGTTAAGCATATTAATGAAAAAAAATGTCCATGGAGGTAATAATGGCCGGGATAACTATAGATGGTAAAAAATACGATGTGAAACCGGGGAAGAACCTGTTGGAAACATGTCTTGCTCTTGGTTTTAACATACCTCACTTTTGTTTTCATCCTGCACTTGGCTCTGTCGGTGCATGCCGCCTGTGTGCTGTGAAAAAATACAGGGATGAGAATGACACAAGGGGAAAGATAGTAATGTCGTGCATGGAACCTGTTACTGATGGTCTCCTTATATCTGTTGAAGACAGGGAAGTTAAGGATTTTCGTGCCTCAGTCATTGAAGGACTCATGACCAATCACCCGCACGACTGTCCGGTATGTGATGAAGGTGGTGAATGTCATCTCCAGGATATGACAGTAATGACCGGACATAATTACAGGAAATTTGATTTCAGGAAAAGGACATACAGGAACCAGGACCTTGGACCATTTATCGCACACGAGATGAACAGATGCATACAATGCTACAGGTGCGTAAGGTTCTATAAGGATTATGCAGGAGGAAAAGATCTTGATGTCTTTGGGGCTCATAACCATGTTTATTTTGGACGACAGAAGGATGGACCGTTGGAGAGTGAGTTCAGTGGCAACCTTGCAGAGGTTTGTCCGACAGGCGTTTTTACAGATAAAACATTTAAAAATCATTTTGTACGCAAATGGGACCTTAATAACTCCCCATCTGTCTGTGTTCACTGCAGCCTCGGATGCAATACGATCATAGGCGAAAGGAATGATATGCTCAGGAGGGTGATGAACAGGTATAACGGTGCAGTAAATGGTTATTTTATCTGCGATCGTGGTCGTTTTGGATATGAGTTTGCAAACAGTGGAAATCGTATTGAAAAAGCACTTGTTCAGAAAAATAAAGGATCAGGTCCTGAAGAAGCTAATTCAGAAACTCTTGACAGGGCCCTGGCTGAAGCACTTGCAAAGGGCAAAATAGCGGGTATCGGGTCTCCAAGAGCCTCACTGGAATCAAATTATGCTTTGCTCAGGTTTGTCGGGGAAGAAAATTTTTACCATGGGGTTCCCGAAGATGAATATAAAATGACACATGAAATAATAAATTTCATGCGTAGCAGCAGTGTTACAATACCTTCACTCAGGGAAACTGAAAGTGCTGATGCTGTTATAATAATCGGAGAAGATCTGGTTAACAGTGCACCTATGGCTGCCCTGGCAGTAAGGCAGGCGACAAGAAATAAATCATATGAGGCTGCTGAACATCTGAAAATTGCAAAATGGGATGATGCCCCGCTACGCGAGCTGGCCCAGGACACCCGCAGTCCTCTTTTCATACTTACTCCATTTAGTGACAGTCTTGACGATGTGGCTGAGAGATCATTCAGGGGTTCTCCTGATGATATTTCATCGCTTACATTTAAAATAGCATCCATAATAGGTGAAAATGACAGCAGTAGTCATAAGTCGGAAAGTGCCGGAAAAGACCTTGCTGGTCAAATAGCACTTATTCTCGGAAAAGCCAGAAGACCGCTGATAATTACCGGGACAGGAAGCAGGGATACGGACATGCTTCATGCGGCAATGAACCTGGCAATGGCTCTTGAGTCGAACAACAGGAAAGTAATGTTCAGTCCTGTATTATCAGAGGCGAATAGCATGGGACTGGCTCTATTCCCCGGGAAACCATTAAGCTCATTATTCGGTTCAGGTGAAGATATCAGCTCACTTGTAGTGCTGGAAAACGATTTGTACAGGAGAGCAAAGAGTAAAGATGTTGACGCTTTACTTGCGAATACTGAAAACATAATAGTTATCGACCAGTTAATAAACAGGACGTCCGGCAAAGCATCAATTTTGCTTCCTTCTGCAGCATTCTCCGAATCGCAGGGTACTCTTGTCAATAATGAAGGCAGGGCCCAGCGTTACTATAAAGCCCTTTCCGGCAGCGGAAGTATAAAAGACAGCTGGAAGTGGATAAATGATTTGATAATACAGGGTAAACGGGGAGAATTAAGGCCCGTTGATCATTTCGATGACCTTGTGGATGAGTTGGCAAAAGATTATCCCTTATTTGAAGTCTTACAGGAGTATATACCTGATTCGGATTTCAGGATGCTCAATGCCAAGATACCGCGGGAGACCCTGCGCTACAGCGGAAGGACAGCTATTCATGCGAATATTTCAGTCAGTGAAAATGGTATTCCGAAGGATATGGATTCACCGCTTGCTTTTACTATGGAAGGGCTGCCCGAGAATCCTCCTTCATCGCTGGTACCATTTTACTGGAGTCCGGGATGGAATTCAGTTCAGGCACTATACAAGTACCAGGATGAGCCCGGTGGAAGTATGAAAGGCGGAGATCCGGGTGTAAAGGTCATTAATAAACAGGGAAACAGCAATTTCCAGACTTTCACCACAAGTATTCAGGCAAAAGATAAAAATGACGGTGGTATGTTAATAGTACCCGTTTACAGGATATTCGGAAGTGAGGAACTAAGTTCTGAAGCACCTGCAATAGTTAAAAAATCGGGAAAGCAGACTATTATTATTAATAGCGATGATGCCTCTGAATTAAATATATCAGACGGGCAGGAAGTCAGGGTTATTGTGGGTGACATAGATTTCATGGTTATTGCCCGGGTAACAGGTGAAGCGCCGCAGGGAACTGCAGGATTAACTGTTGGTTTTAATGGTATGGAGTATATCACATTACCGGCAAAAGGAAAAATATTAAGGAAATAGAAAGTAATATGCATTATTTATTGATCATAGCGGGTGTCATTCTGATATCGTTGTCCATTGCTGCCGGGCTTATATGGGTAGAGCGGCGGCTGCTTTCAGTATGGCAGGACAGGCTGGGCCCGAATCGTGTTGGTCCGTTTGGTTTATTACAGGTACTTGCTGACACTATAAAACTGTTTTTCAAGGAAGACTGGGTGCCTAAATTTGCTGATAAAGCTGTTTTTATAATGGCTCCAGGCATACTGATGGCTACAATACTTCTCACCTTTGCAGTAATACCTTTCGGACCACGATTCAATGTCTATGATTCCAATATAGGGATACTGTTTTTCCTTGGTAACTCTTCGCTTGGTGTTTACAGCATAGTACTTGGTGGATGGGCTTCTAATAACAAATATTCGCTGATAGGTGCAATGAGGGCTTCTGCCCAGATGCTCACATATGAAGTATTCATGGGATTATCACTTATGGGAGTTGTGATGATGGCTGACAGCTTTAGCTTTCATGCAATTGTAGAAGCACAGAGGGGAGGCTGGTTTATTATACCACAGTTCTTTGGCTTTGTAGTGTTTTTTATTGCAGGTATTGCAGAGACCCACCGCCTGCCCTTCGATATCCCGGAGGCTGAAGGAGAGCTCGTTGCCGGTTATCATTCGGAATATTCCGGTATGAAATTCGGAATGTTCTTCGTTGGGGAATATTTAGGTATCACCCTGATTTCAGCTATTATAGCAACTCTCTTTTTCGGAGGCTGGCTGGGACCGTCATTTCTTCCCCCTGTATTCTGGTTCCTGATAAAGACCTTATTCTTTATATTCATCTTTATACTGCTGAGAGCTTCATTACCACGACCAAGATATGATCAGCTGATGAAGCTGGGCTGGAAATTTTTGCTTCCTGTTGCCCTGTTTAACCTTTTGGCGACAGGTGCAGTATTGATATTCATAAAATGAGCAAAGAACGATATAAATAAATATTATGATAAGTATCCTTCGAACAATATGGCTTACTTTCCTTCATATTTTCCATAAGTCCGAGACTATAGAATATCCGGAAGAGAAACCATACCTGCCACCCAGGTATCGTGGACGGATAGTGTTGACACGCGACAATGAAGGTAAAGAAAGATGTGTGGCATGTAACCTTTGTGCTGCGGCATGTCCTGTTGATTGTATTTCTCTGGAAGCAACGGAGGACGAAGATGGAAGAAGATATCCCAGTTTTTTCAGAATTAATTTTTCACGTTGCATCTTCTGCGGTTTCTGCGAAGAAGCCTGTCCTACCTATGCTATTCAGCTGATCCCCGATTTTGAGCTTGCCGAGTATGACAGGCAGAACATGGTATATGAGAAAGAGCACCTTCTGATAAATGGTGAAGGAAAATACCATGACTATAATTTTTATAGAAATGCAGGTGTTGATATGGGAGTTAAAGAGAAGGGAGAAGGTGATAATGAAGAGAAACCGGTTGATTTAAATGACCTGATGCCTTAATTATTTAATATTATGAATGTTTTCTTTTACATAGCAGCTGCAGTGGCAATTTTCTCCACTATAATGGCAATAACGGGCAGGAATGCAATTCACTCCCTATTATTTCTGATTCTTTCACTTCTGGCTGTTTCGGTTGTTTTCTACCTGTTGCAGGCTCCTTTTATTGCAGCCCTTGAAGTTATTATTTATGCAGGAGCCATAATGGTCCTTTTCATCTTTGTTACGATGATGCTTAATATTGGTCTTGAAAAGAAGACAGAAAAAAAATGGGTAAGACCCGGAATGTGGATTATACCGTCTATCCTGGCCGCTGTCCTTCTGACCGATCTCGTACTTGCACTGCAGGTTGCACCAACAGCAACCGCTGCCAGGCAGATTGTTGAACCGAAGCAGGTAGGTATTTCATTATTCTCAACATACCTCCTGGCTGTAGAGATAGCAGCAGTTATGCTTATGGCAGGAGTTATCGGAGCTTATCATCTTGGCAGCCAGAAGAAAAAAGTAACGCACAGGTTTCTTGAAAATTAATAACGAATGTTGACAGTACCCGTACAAATACAGATCTTATTGGCAGGAATACTCTTTTTCCTGGGACTGATAGGCCTTCTTGTAAGAAGGAATATCATATTCATGCTTATGTCGGTGGAGATTATGTTTAACAGCGCAGGACTTGTATTTATTATTGCAGGATCTCACTGGATGCAGCCTGACGGACAGGTTATGTTCATCTTTATTCTGACGGTGGCTGCTGTTGAAGTTGCTATAGGACTGGCGCTTATCCTGCAATTGTATCATCATTTTAAAACCCTGGATGCTGATGCAATAGATAAATTGAAAGATAAAATTTAACAAAAGATGGAAATACTTATTTCACTTATACCTGCCATACCACTTTTAGGTTTCCTGTTTCTGTCACTTGCCGGAGGCAGGGTACCCCGGAAATTAGCGGGATTTGTGGGGGCAGGAACCGTCGGTATTTCAATGATTCTGACTTTTATTGTGGCATTCGTCTTTATCGGATCCCTGCATCATATTAAGGTTTGGAATGTGGTTTTGTGGGAATGGATCGGAGCAGCAGATATGCACGCCAACATTGCCTTCAGTCTCGATTCCCTGTCGCTGATATTTATGTTTGTAATAACATTTGTCGGGTTTCTTATACATGTTTATTCCCTGGAGTTTATGGCAAAGGATGAAGGCTTTACACGTTTCTTTGCCTATATGAATCTCTTTGTAGGCTCTATGTTAATCCTTGTAATGTCTGATAACCTTTTGTTGATGTACCTGGGATGGGAAGGAGTCGGTTTATGCAGCTACCTGCTTATTGGTTTCTGGTATAAGGACCCTGCTAATGGCCGGGCTGCAAGAAAAGCGTTTATTGTAACGAGGGTTGGGGACACAGCAATGATTTTCGGGATTTTTATCCTCTTTCTTAACTTCCATACTCTTAATACACAGGAGTTGATGTATGATGCATCCATGAACTGGGTAATGGGTGCTCCCATTGCTACATTAACTGCCGCATTATTACTTGGAGGTGCTCTTGGCAAATCGGCTCAGCTGCCTTTGCAAACATGGCTTCCTGATGCTATGGCAGGCCCTTCACCAGTAAGTGCCCTTATCCATGCTGCAACTATGGTGACTGCAGGTGTTTACCTGATTGCAAGAACTAATGTACTGTTCATGCTGGCACCGGCAGTAAGATCGGCAGTCGCTGTTATTGGTGCACTCACCCTGTTACTTGCAGGATTCAGTGCTCTCACGCAACATGACCTGAAAAGGATACTGGCTTATTCAACAATAAGCCAGATCGGTTATATGTTCCTTGCACTTGGTGTTGGTGCATGGTCTGCGGCGGTATTCCATTTTATGGTACATGCCTTTTTTAAAGCACTTCTTTTCCTTGGTGCTGGTATTATAATACTTGTTCTTAACCAGGAACACAATATATTCAGGATGGGAGGACTGAGGAAAAAGATGCCCGCGGTTTTCATTACATTCCTTGCCGGATCAGCGTCATTGTCGGCCCTGCCACTTGTTACAGCAGGTTTCTATAGCAAGGACCAGATTCTGTGGTATGCTTTTTCATCTGATTATGGAAGTGTGCTGCTCTGGGTGGCGGGGATTGTAGGTGCCTTACTGACAGCCCTGTACTCATTCAGGATGATCTTTATTACATTTTATGGCGAAGCAAAAACAGAACCTTCTTTTAAGCCTGGAAAGCTGATGCTGGTCCCTGTTTCAATACTGGCGATATTATCTGTGATCGGTGGATTTGTTGAATTGCCTGATTCTCTCGGGAATGTCCACCTGTTTTCCGATCTTCTGAGCAATACTTTGCCGCCTGTTGTACTGGCAAATAAAGGCATACCGGAATACTTCTTCCAGATATTGTCAGCAGTCATCGTTCTTGCAGGAATATATCTTGCGTATATAGTATATCTTAAGAAACCGGAAGCATCAGAATCGTTCAGGAAAAGTGGTCTTCATGCATTTTTTGAGGAAGGATGGGGGTTCGATGCTCTCTATGATACACTTTTTGTAAGGCCTGTGGTATGGCTCTCTGAAATTGACAAAAAGGATTTTACTGACATATTTAATAAGGGGCTTGCCGGGATTGCCTTATTATTTAACACTTTACTTGTAAAGACGCAAAATGGCAAACTCAGGTGGTACTTAATGTCTCTTGCAATTGGAATTACTTTGATCTTAACTTATATGCTTACACGATGATACTTGTTTACCTGATATTGATTTTACTTGCCGGAGCACTTCTTGCATGGATAACCGGAATGAAAAATTCTCTGTGGCCGCGTATAATCACACTTATAGCACTTGCAACCGATCTTGTTCTTACCCTGTCGACGCTGGCTTTGAAAGCGGGTAACACTGACAAGTGGATTTCCGGTATTAAGATTGACTGGATACCACAATTTGGTATAAGCCTGCACCTGGCAGTTGACGGATTAAGTCTGCTGATGCTTCTGCTTTCATTTTTCCTGGGAATTGTTGCAGTGATAATTTCATGGAAAGAAATTACCTCAAGGGTGGGATTTTTTCATTTTAACCTGTTGCTGATACTGTCAGGAATTTTAGGTGTGTTTATGGCCCTGGATCTATTCCTGTTTTATTTCTTCTGGGAGCTGATGCTTGTTCCAATGTATTTCCTCATAGGGATATGGGGCCATGAGAACAGGACTGCCGCCTCATATAAGTTCTTCCTCTATACACAGGCCAGCGGGCTGTTAATGTTCATTTCAATTATTGCGCTGTACTTTATCCATGGTGATATAACCGGAAATTACACCTTCGACTATACAGAGCTCCTCGGTACATCAATACCTGGTCCTACGGCCTATTTACTGATGCTGGGCTTTCTTGCTGCCTTCCTTGTGAAACTCCCTGTTGTTCCTCTGCATAACTGGCTGCCTGATGCTCATACGGAAGCTCCGACAGCAGGAAGTCTTATTCTGGCTGCTCTTTTATTAAAAACAGGAGCATACGGGCTTTTAAGATTTGTAATCCCTCTTTTCCCGCAATCGTCAATAGCCTTTGCACCAATAGGTATGGCACTTGGTGTTATTGGTATTTTATATGGTGCGAAACTGGCTTA
>DATFLA010000565.1:0-4239 GCA_035268305.1 Bacteroidales bacterium
TAGTATTTTTGTTTATGGCAACTATGAAACCACAAAGAGTTAAATCTATAAGCGAATATCACAGGATTTTAGGTTTGCCAAAACCGGAACATCCTTTGATAAGTGTAATAAACCTGGACAGGACCACTCGACATTCGTCAGATCACAACACAATACATTCGGTGTTCGATTTCTATTTTATTGCATTGAAGCGGATGAAAGGTGTAAAGTATCAATACGGCCAGCAACATTATGATTTTGAAGATGATGGTGTCCTCTTTTTTATGTCACCCAATCAGGTGCTCAGTGTTAAATTTGATGAAGATGCGACTGTCGAAAAGCCGTCGGGTTGGTTTTTGCTCATTCACCCTGATTTTATATGGAACACAACTCTTGCCAAAAGCATTAAGCAATATGATTTCTTTAATTATTCTGTAAACGAAGCTTTGTTTCTTTCAGAAAAAGAAGAAAAAATACTTGTCGGGATTCTTGAAAATATTGAGCAGGAATATCATGCCAATATTGATAATTTCAGTCAGGACATCATCATTGCCCATATCGAGACCTTGCTGAGGTACTCTGATCGTTTTTATAACCGTCAGTTTATCACACGTAAGAAAGCCAATCATGAAATATTGGAAACCCTGGAAGAATTGCTTGTCGGTTATTTCGAAAACGATGATTTGATTTCAAAAGGTTTGCCTACCGTTCACTATGTATCAGATAAATTGAACCTATCGGTAAGTTATCTAAGTCGTTTACTCAAAGTCCTTACAGGACAAACCACACAACAACACATACACGACAAGTTGATTGAAAAAGCCAAAGAAAAACTTTCTACAACAGATTTATCAGTGAGTGAAATTGCGTACGATTTGGGGTTTGAACATTCTCAGGCTTTCAGCAGGTTATTTAAAAGCAAAACGAATCAAACCCCTTTGGAATTTAGAGAATCTTTTAATTGAATTTTTCAATTTTTTATCTTTATGCTTTTTCGGCAGAAAATAGCAGACGGACAATATAAGAACCGCAGCCACTAACAAGCATATACAACATTTGGCAGAAAGTACTAATTTCAAGGGCGTTACATTTAATAAACTTTGTAACGGTTTGACAGGGTATTGCTTTGAAATGCCAAACATTTCAAATACCAATCCGTTACACTATAATGCATAAGGTTCCTATTCAGCTCTTGAATAATTACCACTGAAGGTGTAAACAAGATTCACATTCCAGAGAAAATCACGACTAATAATCTGGTTTTTTCGTTTTCTGACTTTTTTTTTCTTTTTGAAGGATAATTATTATGGCAGGAAAAAAATATTGGTAAAATTTGCGTAGTCATATAAGGTGCCATTATAGTTCAGCTGATGAGTCAAACTAAAACACAGCCTGCTTTTACAAAACTAAACACGGTATTATTCCTTTTCCCGGTATGGCTGGCATTATATTACCTGAAAGACAGGACAGCCAGGTTCCTGGTCATTGACCTGTTTTCAATATCTTCATCAGGTAAGCTGGGACAATCTCTTACATTCTTTATTGCCACATCGCTGAAAATATTCCTTCTCCTGGCTCTTATTGTATTCATAATGGCGTTGATCAGATCGTGGTTCCCGGTGGGAAAAACGCGCGACCGGCTGATGAGGATGCCTGTTCTGAAGGCTAACCTTGCGGCCGGCTTATTTGGTGTGCTGACCCCGTTTTGCTCCTGTTCTGCAGTACCATTATTTATTAGTTTCCTGGAAGCCGGTATTCCTCTGGGCATTACATTTAGTTTTTTGGTTGCCTCTCCGCTTGTAAATGAAGTTATTATTATCATGCTTGGCGGCTTATTTGGTATCCGGATTGCAATCATTTATGCAGTATCCGGATTAATAATTGCCACATCGGCAGGGTTCATTGTCAGCAGGCTCAATTTGGAAAAGTATCTTCCGGAATGGTTACTGACTTTAAGGAACGAGGAACACGTTAATGTCAGGGGGATGAGCATGGACTCAAGAATAACAGAAGGAATAAATGCTGTCAGGGATATTTTTTCACGTATATGGTTATATGCCATTATCGGCATTGCTGTCGGATCAGTTATACATGGCTATGTGCCGGAGACATGGTTAAGCACAGTCCTTTCAAAAGGCAACTGGTATTCATTACCCATGGTTGTTCTTACCGGGATACCGCTCTACTCCTGTTCGGCTTCAGTTGCTCCCGTCGCGTTTGCGCTTGTTGATAAAGGGATGCCACTGGGAACTGCTCTAGCATTTATTATGGCAGTCGCAGGATTATCACTGCCTGAGTTTATGATCCTGAAGAAGGTGCTCAGTACCAGGCTGCTTCTTATTTTTGGAGGGATCCTGCTGGCGGGAATCCTGATTGTCGGTTACCTTTTCTTCATTTTCCTGTGAAGCAATACCTGTATATCTGTTTTATGAATATTTTGCCGCAGGGTCCGCAAAGTCACAACGCAAAGATCGCAAAGTGGTTTATTTTAGAATTGTACTCTATTATTTCCACCCGACCGGCTCACTTTTTCATATACATCAACAAGGTTATTTGCAAGTTTATGAATATCAAGATGTCTTTCAGCTCCTTCCCTTGCCTCCCTGCTCATCTTTTCAAGAGTGACGGTATCATCAAGTAATTTTTGCAATGCTGCTGAAAGTGACCCGGGATTATTTTCGCCATAAATAATCCCACCTCCTGTCATCTCCAGTATTTCAGGGAAAGCGCCAAGAGCCGGTTGCAGTACCGGTATTCCCGATGCCATAGCTTCTGCAATATAGATTCCAAAAGCTTCCCCGTTCCTGACAGGAACACTGATAAGGGATGTCTTTGCAAAGAACTCTTTCCTCCCGGGTCCTTCAAATTCCATATGAAATTCAACTGATTCTCCAAAACCGCTTTTTTTGATCTTCCTGATTACCTCTTTGAGAAATTTCCTGTCATCACCTGTCTGCCCTCCTGTCAGAATAAGCTGTACATCCTCATAACCCGGTTGTCTTTTCAGCATCAGGAATGCATCTACCAGGATATCCATACCATTCTCATGGCTCATCCTTGAAATAAATCCAATGCTCCTTCTCTTCTCTGCAGAGTTCCTGTACTGATAATCTTGCGGATCAACTCCGATATGAATAGTGGAAATCTTTTCCGATTCTATTGTCATTCGGTCGAGGGCTACATTCTTAAAATAATGGCTCACTGATATAAACCTGTCAATATGTTTTGAATTTTCAGACATAAGGTCCCAGACTTTTTTCCTGTTTTGGTCAGTCATAATATCAACCCATACATCTTCATCCTGCAGGGAGCAAACAACAGGTACATTGAGCTTCTCCCTGAGTGTCCTTGCCAGACCAAGTAATAAGGCATTTGATAAATGTATAACATCAGGTTTAAAATGATGCTTTATCCAGTCAGTCATCCTGTCTAGCTCCTCATATTGTTTTCCAGATTCCCCCTGTAGCATGGATATTGTCATATCTTCCAATCCTTTGGCATTCGTACTTCCGGCCATTGAAGCCGCCAGCTTAAGCATTGGTTTTGAATTAAGAAGTTTGTCAAACCAGCCGGGTGCTTTTCTGAATATTGGATAAAGCTGTTTGAGATAAATGCTTATAGCTCCGTAAAAAACAGGTACTTCTCCCAGGTCGTGTTCATCTGAAAAAAGGGGTAGGTACATAGGTACCTTCACAACATCATGGCCCATCCTTCGAAGTCCATCGAAGTATTTACTGTCGCGCAGGCAGTTACCACAGTAAAAACTGCCACCGGATCCTGGTATTATATGTATTATCTTCATTCTAGGTTAAATCATAAATCATTAACAATCAGGGCATATTTAAAGTAAAATATCTGAATCCCTTTTTCTTTTGTAAGAATCCAAATGGAAATATTCAATATTAAAATGTAAAACCGAAAACATGTCCGTCCTCAGTTGCAATCACAAGCAGATCGTTTATAACAGCCGGTGTGCTTGTTGAAGGGCTACCCAGTGTGAAGGCCCATTTCCTGGTTCCGGTATTAAGATCGAGGAAATACAGTTTACCATCTTCTGAAGCAAAAACCACACTTGTTCCTGCAATCACCGGCGAACCTGAAATCTTGCCCAGCGTCCTGAATTTCCATAATACATTTCCGTTAGCTTTATTATAACAATATAATGTACGGTTCTGAGATCCTATTACAATTTTATTGTCCGACACAGCCGGCGATGCAATAAATGATCCTCCTCCGCTCTGATCCCAGATAATTTTTCTC
>DATFLA010000566.1:0-5613 GCA_035268305.1 Bacteroidales bacterium
CGAAAAAAGACGGTCTGATCGCCAGGATCATTGGGTGGTCGATCAACAATAAAACCCTGGTTATCATTTTCACGGTGATTCTGATGGCAGCCGGTATATGGGCCATTAAAAATACAGCAGTCGATGCTATTCCTGATCTTAGCGATGTTCAGGTCATTGTCATGACCCAATATCCCGGACAGGGTCCGAAGATTGTGGAGGACCAGGTTACCTATCCGCTGACAACCAAAATGCTGTCTGTCCCCGGATCGGTTGATGTAAGAGGCTATTCCTTCTTTGGCTTTTCGATGGTATATATCATTTTTAAAGATGGTACGGATATATACTGGGCCAGGAGCCGCGTGCTTGAATACTTAAGCTCTATGCAAAGTTCACTGCCGGAAGGTGTTACACCTGAACTGGGACCCGATGCCACCGGCCTGGGATGGGTATATGAATATGTATTGAAATCGAAGACACAAGACCTGCAGCAACTGCGGACTGTCCAGGACTGGTTTTTGAAATATGAATTAATGACGGTTCCCGGAGTTTCCGAGGTAGCCAGTATCGGCGGTTTTGTCAAACAATACCAGATAGATGTCGATCCTGTTAAACTGGCATCTTACGATCTCTCACTGGATAAAATTAAGATGGCCGTAAAGAAGAGTAATAATGACGTGGGCGGCAGGCTGATTGAAATGGGAGAAATGGAATTTATGGTCCGCGGTCTTGGATACATCAAAAGCAAACAGGATCTGGATATGGTGACAGTCGGGTTTAATAAGGAAACCGGAACACCTGTTTACCTTAAAGATGTGGCTAATGTGGTTGTTGGCCCGGAGCTCAGACGTGGCCTGGCCGATTGGAACGGGAAAGGTGAAGTCGTTGGAGGAATTGTTGTTCAGCGATACGGTGCCAACGGTCTGAAAGTGATAAATCAGGTTAAGAAAAAAATAGACGAACTGAAGGGATCGCTGCCCCCGGGAGTGGAGATTATCACTGCTTACGACCGGTCGGGACTTATCAGCAAAGCAATCAAAAACCTGCAGGATAAGCTGCTGGAGGAAATTCTTGTGGTATCGCTTGTAATCTTCATCTTCCTCCTTCATTTCAGAAGCTCGTTTGTGGCAGTTTTTACCCTGCCAACAGCTGTACTTGGTGCGTTGCTTATCATGCACCTGCAGGGTATCAATGCTAACATAATGTCGTTGGGAGGTATTGCCATAGCCATCGGGGCGATGGTGGACGCTGCTATAATCATGGTTGAGAATGCGCAGTCGCATGTCCTTCATAATCAGATGTTACCGCCGGAACAGCAAAAACCGCACTGGGCTGTAATTTTAGAAGCCTCAAAAGAGGTAGGTCCGTCAATATTCTTCTCACTGCTTGTGATTGTCGTCTCTTTTCTGCCGGTGTTTGCTCTGGGAGCCCAGGAAGGCCGTATGTTTAAACCACTGGCGTTTACCAAGTCCTACTCCATGGCAGTGGGAGCCATTCTTTCCATAACGATAGTCCCGGTACTGATGGGCTATTTCATCCGGGGAAAGATGAAGAAAGAAGAAGAAAACCCGATCACCAGGTCGCTGATGAGAGCTTATGAACCTGTTGTGGGCTTTGTGATTAAGAAAAGATGGTGGGTGCTTATCCTTTCCGGACTTGTGGTTCTGGCAAGCTGGTATCCGTACAGCAAGCTGGGTTCGGAATTTATGCCGCCATTATATGAGGGTGATTTGGTTTATATGCCTACAACATTACCCGGCATTTCAATCACAAAGGCCCGCCAGCTCCTACAGCAGACAGACAAGATCATCGAATCATTCCCCGAGGTGGAATCGGTTATGGGGAAGGTAGGCCGTGCCTCAACGGCTACTGATCCCGCACCTCTTTCCATGATTGAGACTACCATTCAGCTTAAACCGCAAAGTGAATGGCCGAAAGGGATGACACCAAAGGAACTTGTTAACAAGCTCGACGCGGCTGTTAAAATACCGGGACTCACGAATGCATGGACCATGCCGATAAAGACACGTATAGATATGCTTTCAACAGGAATAAAGACTCCTGTGGGAATCAAGATTACAGGTCCCGATTTGAAAGTTCTTCAGTCGCTGGGTGAAAAAATTGAAGGGGTATTGCATAATGTGCCCGGAACCCGTTCAGTGTTTGCAGAACGGTCTGAAGGGGGCAACTACATAGATTTTGATATTGACCGTAATGCTATTGCCCGCTACGGACTTACTGTGGGTAATGTGGAAGACATCTTCCAGTCTGCTATTGGAGGAATGAACATCACCAAAACAATTGAAGGCTTACAGCGATACCCGGTCAATCTTCGCTATCAACGCGATTACAGGAATAATCCGGAAGCCTTGAAAAGGGTATTGGTACCACTGCCCGGCGGCGGGCATATACCGCTTGATCAGTTGGGTACTATTGAAGTAAAAAAAGGTCCTCCGGTAATCAAATCCGAAAATGCACGTCCCGAATCGCTGGTCTACGTCGACCTGAATACCACCGATATTGGCTCTTATGTTAAAGAAGCCCAAAAAGTGGTGAACGAGAAATTACACCTACCCCAGGGTTATTCACTTACCTGGAGCGGCCAGTATGAATATATGCAGCGGGCAGCCAAAACATTATCGCTTGTCATTCCGCTGACACTACTGCTGGTTGTCTTGTTGCTGTATTTCAATACAAAATCATTCACAAAAACAGGAATTATACTACTGGCATTGCCATTCTCCATGGTGGGCGCCGTATGGTATCTCTATCTTGCAGGATTCCATATGAGTGTAGCCGTGTGGGTAGGAGTCATTGCCCTGCTGGGTGTGAGTGCGGAGATGGGAGTCGTTATGCTGCTCTACCTGGAAGTTGCCTATGAGAACATGAAAGAGAAAGGTTTGATGACCTCACTCGAAAAACTGAAGGAAGCTATCTTCCATGGTGCTGTCAGAAGGATACGGCCGGTGGTCATGACCGTTACGGTTCTCCTGATTGGATTGCTCCCGATATTAATCGGACAGGGCGTGGGTTCCGATGTGATGAAACGTATTGTAGCCCCTATGTTTGGTGGTATTATCACTGCACTGCTCATCCAGTTGGCATTTTATCCTGCTGTATTCTATATAGTGAAGAAACGGGAAATGAAAAGGCATCATATGATAACTGAGGATAACAAGGAGGTTTGATATGAAAGAAATTAAAGCTTACATCCGTAAAGAAAGAGCGGAGATTGTGATCAGAAAACTTGAGGAGGCAGGCATCACGGGAATGACCATCCTGGATGCTGCCGCCCTGGCAAACTGGGCTGACGATCAATTTTTCAGCTACTCTATCGACTATGTTCAGAAATATTCATCAGTGGTGAAGATTGAGCTTGTTTGCAAGAAAGAGAAGGCAGACGAACTTGTTTCTGTCATCAAAACAAACGGACATACCGGAAGAAGCGGTGATGGCTGGATTTTCGTCTCTGATATTGAAAAAGCCGTTCGTATAAGAAATGGAGAAGAAGGTGATGTAAATTGATTGATGTCCTTCATAAAGCTTCATCTTATTTTTACATCAACAGGCTAAGCAGTATGAATTTATACTTACTGCTTCCTTAATCTTAAAGCATTAGAGATAACAGAGACAGAGCTGAAGCTCATGGCAGCTGCAGCTATCACCGGACTAAGCAGTAAACCGAATACAGGATACAGGATTCCTGCTGCCACAGGAACACCTATGGAATTATAAACAAAGGCAAAGAAAAGGTTCTGTTTGATGTTCTTCATTACTTTGGCACTCAGATCCTTTGCCCTGACTATTCCCGTGAGATCACCTTTTACCAGTGTGATTTCCGCGCTCTGCATTGCTATATCGGTACCTGTGCCCATTGCGATTCCAATATCTGCCAGAGCCAGTGCCGGGGCATCATTGATCCCGTCACCTGCCATTGCAACTGTTAAGCCCTGGTCCTGAAATTCCTTTACTTTCCTGTATTTATCATCAGGAAGGCAATCTGACTGGTATCCGTCGAGGTGTAGTTCTTCAGCTACAGTTTTAGCTGTATATTCATTATCACCTGTAAGCATGTAAACTTTCACTCCCATTTTCTGAAGCGATCTTATGGCTTCAGCTGAAGTGTTTTTAATATTATCCGATACGCTTACTATACCTTCAACTTCATCACCGGCAACCAGGTACATTACAGTCTGTCCGGATAACTGCCATTCCTCAACGGTTTTCTTTTCATCCTCATTTACTGAAGTTTTAAACTCTTCCAGCAACCTGTGATTGCCCAGTCCTATTTTCCTGCCCTTATATGAAGCTTTAACTCCTTTACCCGGGATGGCTTCAAAATTTTCAAGTTCAAGTAATTCGATGTTTTTCTCTCTTGCCCCTTTAACAATGGCTTCTGCAATCGGGTGTTCGCTGTTTATATCTATGGAGGCTGACATGCGAAGGACCTCATCGTCACTCATTGAATTGAACGACTTACAGGCTTTCAGCCCCGGTTTACCCTCGGTGATTGTACCTGTCTTATCTATTATAAGGGTATTTACTTTGTTCATTTCCTCAATAGCACGGGCGTCTTTAACAAGTACTCCTGACTGAGCACCACGACCTGTTCCGACCATTATCGACATTGGAGTAGCGAGTCCCAGGGCACAGGGACATGCAATAATCAATACCGATACTGCATTAACAAACCCGTAAACCAGAGCCGGAGCCGGTCCCCATATGGCCCATATGGCAAATGTTATAAGTGCAATACTGACTACGATCTGGACAAAATATTTCGCTACAGTATCTGCAAGTCGCTGGATAGGTGCCCTTGAACGCCCTGCCTCGTTGACCATTTCTATTATTTGCGAGAGTAGAGTGTCCTTACCCACTTTTTCTGCTTTCATATCAAAGACTGTCTTCCCGTTTATAGTACCACCTGTCACCTTGTCCCCACCGGATTTGTCAACCGGTATTGGCTCTCCGGTTATCATACTTTCATCAATAACCGCTGAATTATTAGTTATTAAACCGTCTACGGGTATTTTTTCCCCGGGTTTTATCCTGAGAATATCCCCGACCTGCACTTCCTCCAGGGGTATTTCCTTTTCCTGCCCGTTGCTTATAATCCTGGCCACAGGTGGTACAAGGCCCAGAAGTGCCTTGATGGCTGAATTGGTCTTGCTGTGTGCCCTGAGTTCCAGCACCTGTCCCATTAAAACAAGGGAGAGAATTACTGCAGAGGCTTCAAAATAAAGATGAACATTACCCTGGGCATCCTTGAACTGGGCGGGGAATGACCCGGGCATAAACAGTCCCAGTACACTGAATATATAAGCTGCCCCTACACCGATAGTTATAAGGGTCCACATATTAGGGGAATAGCGTCTTACAGAACTCCAGCCGCGTTTAAAGAAACCCCAGCCTGAATAAAAAACTACAGGCGAGGCCAGGATAAATTCAATCCAGTTCCATGTTTTCTGAGATGCCAGATTCTCCAGATTAATAAATGGGATCATTGGGGACATTGCAATAAAAAGAACAGGAATGCTTAATATAACGGCTACAATGAATTTCTTAAGCATTTTCCTGTATGCTTTTTCTTCTTCACTGGTCTCCTCCCCCTTCTCGGGAACAAGGTTCATACCG
>DATFLA010000567.1:0-2738 GCA_035268305.1 Bacteroidales bacterium
AGCAAGACTGGTACCGGCTGAAGCATCATTCCGGAATAAAGACTCCCTTAAGAAGGATGCATCCGATATCACGGATCAGCAGTTTGAATACCTGTGTATAGCATATATGGAAGGTGACCTCTCTGCTGAACAGGAATCTGAAATATTGTCTATGACAGAAAAAGTCCCTGCCAGGAAAAGAACTTTTGACCTTATCAGGCAAACGAAACTAACAGCGCCTGCAGTAAAATACATTCATAAAAGATCGCTTATAAGGCTTACTTTTGTCCGGAAATTTGCCGGAACAGTCTTTATAGTTTTGAGCACTGCGGCAGCCATAGCCCTGGTTGTCTCTCTTTATTTTATTGTTCCACGGAATGCTCCCGGCCGTGATACAAGATCCTCCATGAAGACCGGTGCAAATGATTCTGTTATTACAATAAACATAAAAAAAGGGTCCCCTGTAATCTTAAGTTCTGCATTCAATACAAATCCTCCTGTCATTAAAGGCAAACGGGCAATAAAGAACAAAACCGGTACCGCCCGACAGGCTGTTGCAATAAATGAAACAGCAGATTCTTCCTTGTCAGAAGAACCGGGAAGAAGCATTCAGGTAAACAGGATTGCCTTTACATCCGACATTGACCTGCCTGTAAGGCCGGTCGCCGGCACCCTTGTAGCATACAATGCTCCTTCAATACAGCTGCCGGATGATGAGGGTGACGAAAGAAGCAGGATCGGTAAATTCATTGCAAAGACATTCAGGGAAAAAATACTCAGGGAAAAGACCACATCTGATGCCCCGCTAAAAGCCTATGAGATTGCAGAGGCCGGAGTTACCGGTATTAATAAACTTCTCGGATGGGAGATGGCCCTTAATGAAAAGAAAGACGTCAACGGTGAAATAACCTCGGTATACTTCAGTTCAAAAGTACTCAAGTTCAATGCTCCGGTAAAAAAAGCCTCACCGGCTCCGTAACTTTTCAGAACCTTTCTTCGTCCCAGCATTGTAACATCTGACAAAAACAAAAATTTTAGCCATGAAGAAAAAAGTAATAGTAATACTGTCTGCAGTGATAATAATTACCGGTTTCTGCAAAGCATCCCCGGTAAACGGACAGGATAAAAAAGAAACTACTGCCACAGCCAAAGAGAAAACAAGTGTCACAATTGGAAATGACAAGGTAAGGTTTGAAGAAGGCGATTCATCTTATGATCTTAAGGTAGGAAACAGGGGAATAAGGTTACTGGAATCGCTCGAAGGACCAAGAGTCCGGTTTAAGAAATATTCCGGCACTGAAGAGGAATATACTGATCATCACGACTGGAGTTATGACGAAGAAGACAACTACAGGTCAAGAAGAGCAAGACGATTCAGGGGACACTGGTCAGGGGTCGAATTCGGGTTCAATAATTACATGATGTCCGACAATAGTTTTTCAGTACCGACAGACATAGCTTATATGTCACTTAACTCCGGTAAATCAGCTTGTTTTAATATTAACTTCACCCAGCTGAGCATAGGCTTTGCGAGACATATCGGACTAGTCACCGGTCTTGGACTGAACTGGAATAACTACAGGTTCGACGGCAATAATAACATTCAGAAAGATCCCAACGGAGTAATAGAAGAACTGGTTCCGGGGGGAGCGCTGAAAAAGTCTAAACTTGCCACTCTATATCTCGATCTCCCTGTGTTACTTGAGATACAGCTTCCTACCGACCACCATCGCCTTAACATAGCAGCCGGTCCGATAGGTGCCGTTAAAATAGCCTCTCACTCTAAAATGGTCTTTGAAGATGGCCCTAAAGTCAAATCATATAAAGACTTCAGTCTCAACATGCTTCGATATGGTGCAACAGCCAGGGTAGGCTATGGTAATGTTGAGATCTTTGGTACCTATTACGCTACTCCTCTCTTCCAGGACGGGAAAGCTCCCGGCGGATATGACATGTATCCCTTCGAGATAGGTGTTGCCTTTACATTCAATGACTGATTTTCATTCCTGTATAAATACTTTTTTTAACAAAGGGCACAAAGTTACTGATTCCAACACATTAACTTTGTGCCCATGTTGTATCTTTTGAGTTACTCAGTGGTTAAATATTACATTTTAGTTACTTCTCTTTTTATTCTTGCAGCCGGATTCCCCGTGCTTTTATTTTTTGCCGGAAGCACTGCCATGATGTATATTTGCAGGAAACCGCCAGGAAAAAATGAAATCGGATTGTTTATCACAGCGTGAGATCAGGAGATACAACAAGCAGATCATGATCCCCGAGATAGGCCTGAAGGGCCAGGAGCTGATTAAAAAGGCAAGGGTTATTGTTGTCGGTGCAGGAGGCCTCGGTTGTCCGGTATTACAATACCTTACAGCAGCCGGAATAGGTAAACTTGCAGTTGTTGAGTTTGATACGGTGGATGAGTCAAACCTGCAGCGCCAGGTACTGTACGGATCGGAAGATGTAGGCAAACTGAAATCAATCATTGCCAAAAGCCACCTGGAAGCACTCAATTCATTTGTGGATATAGGAATAAATAACCTGAAACTCTCCTCTTCCAACGCTCTCAGAATGCTTGAAGGATATGATATTATAGTGGACGCCACCGACAATATCGCGGCACGATATGTCATCAACGACGCATGTGTCATACTTGATAAACCGATGGTACACGGCTCCATTTATAAATTTGAGGGCATGGTGTCTGTCTTTAACTATAAAGGCGGACCAACATACAGGTGTTTTAATCCCGAAAA
>DATFLA010000568.1:0-3673 GCA_035268305.1 Bacteroidales bacterium
CTTCAGCGTCAGGGGCAAGGGGACCGAAAGAATTTGCAGGAAAGAATCCTGCTCACAGCACGATGGCTAATCAATAAAGACTGTAGCTTTCATTTGCACTTGGTGAGCTCGGCGCTGCAAAAAGAACATCTTCACAACATCCATTTTTCCGTCCTCCGGGTAACAAGGTAAAAAATTTTCGATTCTCAGCGGGTTTATCTTCCTGAAAAAACGTCCTATTCCCTTATATATTAGGCCTTTAAGTGGATTTTTTTGATTAGTGTTCCACGTGGAAACCAGGACTAATTTTTGAAATAATCCAATAAAATCGTCGTTTTTGCAATGCCGACAACTTTTTCAAGCTCTTCCTTCCTTGCTGACCTTATTTTTTCTACCGTACCAAAATGAAGCAGCAAAGCTTCCTTTGTTTTCTCACCAATACCCTTTATCCTGTCAAGATCGGAACGCAGCATATCAGCAGATCTTTTATTCCTGTGAAAAGTTATTCCGAATCGATGTGCTTCGTCACGGAGCTGCTGAATAATTTTAAGGCTTATAGAATTTTTATCGAGATAAATAGGAACACTATCACCGGGGAAATAAATTTCTTCAAGTTTCTTTGCTATCCCAATTACAGTAATTTTTTGTCTTAGGCCAAGCCTGTCGAGACTTTTCATAGCAGATGAAAGTTGTCCCTTACCCCCGTCTATAACTATCAGCTGTGGTAGCTCCTGATTTTCATCCAGCAATCGTTTATACCTCCTGTAAACAATTTCTTCCATTGATGAGAAATCATCAGGACCACTTACTGTTTTAACATTGAAATGCCTGTAATCGCTTTTACTTGGACGGGCATTTTTAAAAACCACACATGCGGCAACAGGATTTGTTCCCATTATATTAGAGTTGTCAAAACATTCTATATGAACAGGAAGGTCGGACATGTGAAGATCATTTTTCATTTTCTCAAGGTTCCTGCCTGTCCTTGCCTGAGGAGAATGTTCCAGCTTCTTCTTTTTCTGCTCAAGTTTATAATAAACGGCGTTTCTTTCAGCCAGTTCAAGTAGTTTCAGCTTCTCGCCGGCTTTTGGTATAGTATATTTCACCTTATCAAGAAGGATATCGGGTTTGAATGGGACAATAATTTCCTTCGAATCGCTTGATAATCTTTGTCTTATCTCTGTAATTGCAAAGCCCAGTATAGCCTTTTCGTCTTCGTCGGCGCGTATCTTCATATCTATAGTAAAGGCCTGAACTACTGCACCTTCAACAATTTTAAGGTAATTTACAAAGGCATTATCTGCGTCCCTGGCTATTCCAAATACATCAACATTCCGTATTTTATTACTTACTATAGTTGATTTGCTTCTGAATCCGGAAAGGATTTCAAGTTTCTCTTTAATAACCTGCGCTTCTTCATATCTGTATTCATCTGAATATCTTTTCATAAGACCTTTCAAATGATCCATTACTGAAGATATGTTACCTTTGAGTATGTCCCTTATCTGAGAAATGCTCTCCTGGTAATCAGTCTCTGTCTGCAATCCTTCACAGGGACCTTTACAATTGCCCAGATGGTATTCGAGACATACCTTGAATTTTCCTGCAGCTATATTATCGTCTGTAAGATTATATGAGCAAGTGCGCAGTTTATAAAGATGCCTGATCAGTTCCAGGAGTGTTTTGACCATAAGTGCTGATGTATAGGGACCGAAATATGTAGAACCGTCCTTTATTGTGTTCCTTGTACTGAACACCCTTGGAAATGGTTCTTTTTTAATGCATATCCAGGGAAAGGTCTTATCGTCCTTCAGAAGTATGTTATACCTGGGCTGGTGTTTTTTTATGAGATTATTTTCAAGAAGAAGTGCATCCGATTCACAGTCAACTACTATATGCCGTATATCATTAATCTTACGAACCAGTACTTTTGTTTTTCCCGATTGGGTACCTGTGAAATAAGAAGAGACTCTCTTTTTAAGATTTTTGGCTTTCCCTATATAGATAATAGTCCCGGAAACATCGAGAAACTGGTATATCCCGGGTTTTCCGGGCAAAAGAGAAACAATCGTTTTAAGTTTGTTTTCTGTTGACATCTGTTGTGAATAATTGCCTGACAAAGATAAGAAATGTACAAGTGGAATGGTATGAATTATTGATATGCATCATAATCTTACCATGCCTTTGCCCTTCGGGTATTCGCCCGATTCACGGGCTATTCCCGCTACCGTCTGTGCAAAATTTGATTTCGCCTAGCTCGCAGTATTAGCTTTTATTTGTCTGAAGCACATTTAGTCTGCTCGGTTTCGGATTGCAACCGCACCTTAAGTAATAGTTTTTTTAGTATGGCTGAACTTTATCCTTTCTAAAGGGGGTTGTGCATAGAAGAAAGGGATAATCAAATGCCAGATATCCGGCTTAATTAGATCCCCTTTAGGGAAGATGTCAGCCTTCGACCTCCGCCTTCGCGGACATAATCCCTTTCGTTGGATAAAGACCACAGCCTTCCTGGAGAAGGTGCTGTCTGACAAATAGGTTGTCAATCAACAAACAACCCGACAGGTTGAAATTTATTTACATCAAACAATCCCCTGTCTCCTATCTTCAGGTCGGGAATAACAAGTAGTGCCATAAAAGAAAGTGTCATAAACGGGGCCTTCATCCGGCACCCTGCAGATTTAACATATTCACCCAGGGCTTCATAGTCATCCTTCACCTCTTCACACAATCTTGTTGTCATTATACCACCTATGTTAAGCTGCATTGATTTTAAATAACTGCCATCTGATACCGCCAGGCCTCCTTTTATACGGACAATTTCATTTATTGCACTTATAATGTCTTTATCATTAGTGCCGACTGCAATTATATTATGACTGTCGTGAGCTATTGAGCTTGCAAATGCTCCTTTTTTCAGGCCAAAACCCTTAATAAAACCCACAGCCGGTGGCCTGTCGTTATACCTGTCCTTGACAACTATCTTCAGAATATCCCTGCCCGGATCCGCTTTAACAGTCTCCTCATCCGGTATGTTGATTAACATTTTTTTTGTCAGGATTTCACCATCAAATGCTTCGATTATTTTTATTTTCTCTCCGTCCCTGTGAACTTCTAAATGTTTTTCATCAAGCTGTGTACATCTGAAATTATTAATTCCTTTCCCGGGTTTATAGTCAAAATATACCTTCCCTTCCCCATATACTTTTATACCATCAATCCATGTCTCTTTAACATCCATCTGTTCAAGACTGCCAATAATAATAAAATCCGCTTTATCACCCTGTCTTAACAGTCCTGTTGTTAGTCCGTAATGATTTGCCGGATTAACAGAGGCACTTCTCATAATATCAAAAACATTATATCCTTCCTGTATAAGTTGTGCAACAAGTCTGTTGATATGACCCTTATACAACATTTCCGGATGAAGATCATCGCTGCATAACATAAGCATTTCCGGATTTGTATTATAAAGATCCTTCAGCGCTTCAAGATTACGTGCAGCACTTCCTTCCCTTATAAGTATCTTCATACCATGTCTTATTTTCTCCTTAGCCTCTTCCAATGTACTGCATTCATGATCTGTTGAAATCCCTGCACCCGCATATTTCTCAAGCATTTTTCCTGATAATCCCGGCGCATGTCCGTCAACCGGCTTTCCATATTTGCGGGCAATCTCAATTTTTTTCATCACTTC
>DATFLA010000569.1:0-2849 GCA_035268305.1 Bacteroidales bacterium
CCATCAACAAAATGAAGGGTAATTATATTCCCATTTATTTCTGCTCCTGTTTGACTGTCATAAGTAAATTCATACCAGTGTGGCGAAAGAATATCAGGAGTCATACCATATTTGTAATATTTGCTAATGGTAGGTGCATCGTGCAAAATGAGGGTAACACTTACTGCCTCTCCAGGTGTGAGACCATCGATTGAAAAATCAAAGAAACCGAACGGGAATTCTGCATTTTCCGGTGTATCAGAAGGGGAAGGGTTATCAGTAACTTTAAGTTGCGAAATTTCCTTTCCTGAAGGTACAACAAGAGTAACATAATTTTGCCCGTCATAAGTAAGAAAAGAAGATACATTTGATTGTTCATAGTCAGGGATGCCATCTGCATTACCATCGTAGGTGCTGGTAGCTCCATCCGCTCCTTTTTCCATCTCATCTATGATACCGTCTTCATCTGAATCAAGATTGTTGCCGTCTGGAGTAACAGGTACCAGGATAGCACCTGTTGTAAGGGAAGTAAGATTATATGAAAGGCTGTTGCCGTTATTTTTTATCAGATTTTTAAAAGCATCGGTTCTTGTATTATCCATGTTACTGAACAGTAAGTCCGGTCTTTGTCCGTTCCATCCTTCCTCTGCTGTGATACCCCCGGGATTGGAATGTTTAATTGTGTTATTGAAAGCAACTTCAACTATAATGATATCACCTATGGCAACGGTGGTAGTTATATCATCATTATTGTTCGGGTTAAGTACCATATAGCCAAGCATGCTGCTTAGGAAATTTGGTGTGCCAAGAATATCTTCCACGTCGCCCCATCTTAAGTATTCCGGATTAATGCCACCTAATAACCAGTAAGCTGAGTTTGTTTTGTTTAGAAAAAGGACTCCTGTACTAAGGGCGTCCCAATCGTCTCCTTCATATGTGCCCTGTACTGTAAGGCTTGCATTAATGTCAACCGGGTCACCCGTTTGAAGCGCTCCGGTTGATTGAACAACGACGACTTTGCGCAAATAGCCATAAGAAGTACCTTCGCCCCATGTTGAAGGAGACGGATAGCATATCTCACCTGAACCAAAAGGATTAGGAATACAATATTGAGCTGTGGGACCATTTCGGGACATGGCACCAGTGAGACACCATATCTGATTGCTGGCAGGTTCTGCTACCACACTTCCAATGGAAGCCATGTAACTATCCGAAGGGTTTGAACATCCCAATCCGCTGTTATCCCAGACACCATGAAACCCCGGGATATTGAAAGGAGGGAAATAGCCGCAGATAAGCAACGGAAACGAGGGATATCCCCACCACCTGTATCCATGGGCAAAAAAGATGCCATAAGACCTTTCTTGTTCAATAAGAGAATAGTTGCCATATGGACCAGGATTTGCCGCACCATCCAGAGTTGATCCATAAGCCGCGGTTACTGATCCATAAGAATAATCAGGGACAGTCATTTCCTGCGCAAGAAGACAGTTGTTTCCCACTATAAAAAATGACATAACACAGATAAAAATCAAAATTGTTAGTTTTTTTTTCATTTTAACCTCCTCATTATTTTTATTCGTTTTTATAATGTCTGATTAAAGCCTTCAAGGGTTTTGTTTTTTACCACGTCTCTCTGACCACCTCCTGCTTTGTTTCCCTCATCCCCCTGACAGGCTGTTGAAAAGGGTTGTATTTTTCTTTATTACTTAGTGTTCCTTTGTGATGTACTTTGTGATCCTTTTTGTTTAATAAATTCTATTTTATCATTAAGGTCAAAAACGCATATACAAAGTCGCTCAAAGGACATTTTCAACAGCTCTGTTGGATGAGGTGTTGTTTAGATTATCAGAACATCGGCATCTCTGAAAATTTAATGTCTTTAGGTATTATGAAATATTTTGATTCCACGGGTAAATTAATCTTAATATCTATTGCTTCCTGACAGGAATTGGAACCCATCATCTTCATGTCGAGAAGCATAAGGATGCCATTCCAGATTAGTACCTTTCCCGTTTTGCCTTTGAATACCCTGCACTCTTTCCCAAGCAAATTTTCGGATCCGCTTATTTCCATTCCCATCTTTGAATACATCGATTCAGCAAATGATTCAATGTCTCCCTCAGAGGCTGAATTGATCCAGTCAATGACCGGATTCTTAAGTTTCATTCCTTCGGAGCTTCTTTCGTCGTCCCATATATACTGGAAATCGCCTGATGTGACCACCCAGCCTTTTCTTTTTTCACCACGTTCCACTGCATCTGTATACATGGCACTTTTAAGGCCGTAATCGTCAAAATAGAGAGTTCCTTTTCCAACTTTATCACCGGAGTAGGGGTATTCGATGATGCCTGATTTAATTCCGTATGGTTTAAGGGTTGCTTCCTGGCTTTTAACTGGATTATTGTCCAGAAGCAGAATAGCAGCCAGGATTAATAGAATATTTTTCATGATGTATAATATTTTGGTTGCTAATGATTCTTGAGTACAGGCACCATTGAATGTGCCTTTCATCTTTCTTTCTTAATAATTTCTATGTTTAAAGCATCTTCCACTTAATTAATATACCAAACCTGCTCTTTCAGCAGCATGTCTCTTTTCCTTCAGACCCTGGTATATTGCAAGTAGTCCTACGAAAAAAAAGATCAAGGCAATTCCTGCCAATAAATAGACTCCTGTTTTAGTGCCCGGCATCAAAGCTGATGATTCAGGCACTTCAGGATCATAATAAACAATAACCTCTTTCCCGACAGGATATTCTGCCTGGAGAAGTTTTGCCGGTGCGACATTATTGTTTAGCGGAGGATCTCCAACCGTTATTTTTGAAGCGGTATATTTTTTGCCGCCGACAGAATATGCATATGCTATAT
>DATFLA010000570.1:0-7498 GCA_035268305.1 Bacteroidales bacterium
AATGCCCTCAACAATGGCAAATGCCAGGTATAATGTAGCACTGTCTGCCTACCAGGCCAGGACCACTCAGGGAAGGATGGATGATCCTGCATCACACTATTCATACATCCATCAGCGGCAGAAGATACAGGCAGAGGAAAAAGGAGGGATACCTTCGGACCAGATAGCCGGCATCAATCCTCTGATACTGATACCTGCTCTGTCGATGCTTATTCATGGTCTTCCTGAAAAGCCTTCGCCCATGAGGTCAGAACTGAGTAATTATGAGATAGACCAGATTAACAGGGCTTACCTGCAGATGCTTGAAAACTCAAAATAGAGGTTCTGTGGTTATAATGACTTCTTTGGTAACCACATTATGATTGTTCATTAACCTTTTATAAAGATGGCTTTTATAATGTGAGTGGCCATCTTTGGATTTTCCTTCAGCCGGCGGGTGGAATACCCGAACCATTGTTTGCCGAAGGGTACGTATACCCTCATATAGTGACCATCATTCACAACTCTGTCCCTTAGTCCCGGTGTTACACCGTAGAGCATCTGAAACTCATACATATCCTTTGGGACATTATATTTTTCAATAAGCCTGTATGCCCCTTCGATAAGTTCCTTATCGTGTGTGGCTATTCCTACATATATCTTATTCCGGAATATGAGCTCCAGGTCCTTAAGATAATGCTCATTTATCTCTTCGTGTTTCTTAAAGGCTATTGCAGCCGGTTCAACATAAATACCCTTGCAAAGCCTGTAGCTCAGAGGGTTTGCCTCACTATTCAGATCAAGCATATTTTCTATGTCGCTGTATGTCCTCTTAAGGTAGGCCTGTAATACGAGTCCCACATTGGCAGGAAATTCAGTCTTTAATTTCCGGAATAACTCTATTTCATCATCAGTACATGGCGAGTCTTCCATGTCTATTCTTATAAATCCATTATATCCTGCAACTTTCTGTACTATCTCCCTGATATGCCCGTAGCAGACATCTTTGTCGATCAGAAGACCGAAGCTGGTAGGTTTTAGTGAGAAATTACCGTCTATACCGTTGTTATATGTGGTTTCAATAAGTGACAGGTATTCCTTTTTATTCTCCCGGGCTTCATCAAGCGTTTTAATAAACTCTCCCAGTATGTCGATCGTCACCCTTATCTTTTTACTGTTGAGTTCTTTTGATACCCTCATGGCATCTTCAATCTTCTCCCCCGATATATATGATTTGGAAAAGAGCCAGATGAATTTTTTCGGAAAGTAAGGCAATATTGCCGCTATAAACTTGTTAAACATAATACTTAATTTCTTCTTATACAGATGTGAAAAATTTCTCTTAAAAACATGTAAATTAACTACAACTCAATGCTTTTTTTAATGACCTTTGTCAGGTCGGAGAGTACATAAATAGCATGAATTTTTTAATTTAAGGAAATTTACCAGGAAGTGCAACCATTCTTTTCAATCTAAAGTCTTAAAAATGTCCTCAGTTTATGATGAGAGACCGGCAAATAATAGACGGATGCGCAAAGCATGACAGGAAGGCGCAACAAGAACTGTTCAGGCAGTATTCACGATTCCTGCTCGGTGTGTGTCTGCGATATGCCACCGATAAAGCTGAGGCGGAGGATATTTTGCAGGAGAGTTTTCTGAAGATTTACTTTAATATAAAGGAATATTCAGGAACAGGTTCTTTCCAGGGCTGGCTCAGGAAGGTTGCAGTGAATACGGCAATAACACATTATCACAAGAACCTGAAATACAGGTATCATGTTGATATTGATGAGTATGTGTCGGAGGAGACGGGTGTTTCAAGTTTTGAGGAGGATCTTTTTACATCCGAAGAGCTATACATGGTGCTTTCCGAACTGCCCTCAGGTTACAGGATGGTGTTTAACCTGTATGCTGTGGAAGGATATAAGCATAAGGAGATAGCGGAGATGCTTGGTATCGACACTAATACCTCCAAATCGCAATACAGCCGGGCAAAGGCAGCTCTGAGAGAAAAGCTGACAAGACTTGGCAGGATAAAAAAGAGTTACGGTGCAGATGAACAATGATGTATAAAGAATAACTGAAGGTTGAAAACAAAGAAGCATGATATGAGTGTGAGGGAACTTTTCAGGCGCAGACTTGGAAAAGAATCCGTAAGTCCCCGGGCATCGCTTCAGGATGACCTTATGAAGCATCTTGCACGCAGGGAATTCATGCATTTCATCCCTTCAAGGTTCAATATCTATTACCTGGGAGCTGTTGCAGCGGCAGGTATAACAGCTGGTCTGCTGATTTTCAGTTCCCCCCGTACAGATCGCCAGAAGACAGACAACAACAAAGCAGTATCATCCGATACTGTGGAAATCAATGTTTTTGATATACAGGCAACCCTTCCTATAGTTGTAAGGGAAGACAATGTTACCGGAAAGAGGATAACGGATGTTGAAAAGGCAGGAAAAGAAAGATCCGCTTTATCTCATACCGGCACTAAAGAAGCAAGAGACACAGGTCTTGTTATTGAAGCGGCTGTGACAGGTGTGGTGGATTCCATGAAGAGTAAGGGACTGTTTGTGCCATCCCGGCCGGGTGGTATGAAATTACAGGATAGTTATATGAATGGGACAGCTTTGTTTGAGTTGTCTGTAACAAAAGGCTGCGCCCCGCTCAGGATTCATTTTACTAATAATGCCGGATCTGTCGATTCCTGCAGATGGACTTTTGGTGACGGAGGTTATTCTGACGAGATAAATCCCGACTGGATATATGATGTTGACGGTGAATACCGGGTAACATTAAAGGTTTTCAACAGCGATGGATATCATGCTTCCTCGTCGGCACGGGTAACAGTATTCCCGAAACCGGAGGCACGTTTTGAGATATCACCGCAGGAGGCTGTGATACCTGATGACAGGATACGCTTCATGAATTATTCTTCAGGTGCGGTTCATTACAGATGGGATTTTGGCGACGGTGATACTTCAATCCTCTTTGAGCCTGTTCATAAATATAAAGACTACAATAATTATGATGTAAGCCTTGTTGCTTATTCCGAATGGGGTTGTGCCGATTCCCTTACAGTGCATAATGCATTTTCCGATTCGAAATATTTTATTGAGTTTCCAAATGCCTTTATCCCTAATACCGGTGGTTCAAGCGGCGGATTATATTCTTCAAAAAGCGACGAGGTGGCTCAGGTTTTTCACCCTGTCTATTCGGGGGTGACTGAATACCAGCTTAAGATATTCAGCAAACTGGGTGTCCTTATTTTCGAAAGTAATGATATTAACACAGGATGGGATGGCTATTACAAAGGCCAGCTCTGCAATGCCGGGGTGTATATCTGGAAAGTCAGGGGTTCTTTTATTAATGGCGAGCCTTTCGTAAGTATGGGCGATGTAACATTGCTGAGAAGCCCATGACAGGTGCATTAAATATGCTATTTTACCTGTTTAGGATATTTATTTCCTTAAAATAATATAACTTTTTCAAAGTTTCTTCGTTCAAGTTTGACGGTGCTTATATAAATTTTGATGAAATTTAAGGAATTTAAATTTCATTTAGCTATTTTCGTCAATGTTAACCTAACCGGATCGATCTTGGTGAAGAGGAATATATATCTGATAATACTGTTACTTGTAATTTGTACAGATAGTTTTGGTCAGGATCCTACCTTCTCCCAGTTTTATGCCAATTCCCTTTACCTGGCACCTTCATTTGCAGGCGCAACACCTGAATACAGATTTTCTCTGAACTATCGTAACCAGTGGCCTGCTGTGCCCGGCGTATTCCATACTTACAGTATCTCCTTCGATAAGGATCTGCCGAACTTTAATTCTGGTATTGGTGTACTGGCAACTTACGATGTTGCAGGATCGGGGAACCTTAGTACAACAAACATCGGAATATTGTATTCATACGATATTAATCTGAACGATGAATGGCATATCAGGCCCGGTGTAAATTTCAAATTCTACTATCTCGGACTCGATATTTATAAGCTCGTATTCAACAGTCAGATAACTGGAAGCGGTACCTCTCCGTCTGTAACGCCTCCACCCTTCGATAATGTGGCCGATGTTGACTTTGCAACTTCAGCCCTGGCATATAACGACAGGTACTGGGGCGGCTTTACACTCGATCACCTGCTGACTCCTAAAACATCTTTTTATGGTAATGATGCCACAGTACCAATCAAATTAAACGTGTTCGGAGGTGCGCAAATAATAAGAAAGACAAGGTTAAGGCAGAAAATGCAGGAGGTGATGTCAGTTGCCTTTAACTTTCAAACCCAGGGCAAATTCTACCAGTCCGACCTCGGTTTGTACTATTATAAATCGCCACTTATTTTCGGACTGTGGTACCGGGGAATCCCATTCGCCACATCCCAGGCAGGCGATGCAATAATAGGCCTGATAGGAATAAAAACAGATCAGCTGCATATCGGCTACAGCTATGATTTCACAATTTCCAACCTCATCGGGTCAACAGGTGGTGCACATGAAATATCTCTTATTTATACTTTCAACAACCTCTCTATCGGACAAATGAGGAAAAGGGTAAGAGCTATACCTTGCCCTGAATTTTGATACCCGGTTTAACGATCTTTTCCACAACATTCTTAAAATTACACTGATGAAGTAGGCGAATATATTAATTTGTTTATATTTGCGCCTGACCAATTGTTTAATAAATCTAAAAATCACGATGAAGAAATTATCCATAGTCCTTTTTGTTGTAATGTTCCTGGCAATCATAGGTCTTTATTTCCTTCATTTTAGCGGAGAGAAAAAGGAAGTCACACCGGTAACAACTACTGATCAGGCTTCAAACGGTATTGCCTATGTAAACATCGACTCAGTAATTTTTAAGTTCGACATGTTCTTCGACAGGAGAGATGAACTTCTTGCAAAACAGAAGAAAGCTGAAGCCGAACTTAATTCAAAGGGTAGTCAGTATGAAAAGGCAGGTAAGGATTACCAGGAGAAAGTGAGTAAAGGACTTGTTACCAGGGCAACAGCAGCCCAGATGGAACAGGCTCTTGTACAGCAGCAGCAGGAACTGGTTAATCTTCGTGATAAGCTTCAATCTGACCTGATGGAAGAAGAACAGGTAATGAACCGCCAGATTCTTGAATATATTACAAAATTCCTCGAAGCTCATAAGGCCGAATATAACTATAAGCTTATATTGGGGAAAAGCTTCGGTAGTGTTATCCTGTACAGCGACAGTACAATGGATATCACACAGAGGGTGGTTGATGAGCTTAATAAAAAGTACAAGGAAGAGAAAAAATAGAATCGTATGGGCTTCGCCTCAGGTTACCTTGATAAAGGGGCATTGTTTCCCGCTCTTATCAGTGAGTTGCCTGACGAAAAGACAGGTATCATTATTGTTGTGCCTGCCTATGATGAACCCGGGATAACGAAATTACTCGATTCACTTAAAAAATGCGAAAGACCCGGGTGTCCTGTTGAAATAATGATAGTGATAAACGCTCCGCAGGGCGCATCACAGACCTCACTGGCGAATAACAGGCTCACAGCGGAAAATATCGAAAGCTGGAAAATGCAAAACAATGACTGCTTTTTCCGGCTTTTTTATATATCAGTGGAACCGGTTATCAGAAGATGGGGTGTGGGTCTGGCAAGAAAAACAGGAATGGATGAGGCGGCAAGACGTTTTGACGCTATTGATAATCCGGAAGGGGTAATTCTTAACCTTGACGCTGACTGCACTGTTGAACCATCCTATATGAAGTCTGTTGAGGAACAACTGTATCGCAGGAAAGACAGATCAGCCTGCTCAATCTATTTTGAACATCCTCTGTCGGGAGATGATCTTCCATCTGTCTTTTATGACTATATCACTCTCTATGAACTTCATCTTCGATTTTATTACCAGGCTCTGGCGTACACTGGTTTTCCCTGGGTTTATCATACTGTCGGATCAGCAATGGCTGTAAAGGCTGTTGAATATATACGTGCCGGTGGCATGAACAGGCGACAGGCAGGAGAGGATTTTTACTTTATACAGAAGCTTGTACCTTCCGATGGATATTTTTACCTTAACAATACTTCAATATACCCATCAGCAAGATCGTCATGCAGGGTTCCTTTCGGAACAGGAGCAACGATGGCCAGGATGAATGCAGAAAAGGAGGCAGCATTGCTTTCATACAATTTCCGGGCTTTTACGGACCTTAAATTTTTATTTACACTAAGTACTGAAATATTTGCAGTAAAAGAAGAAAAGGAACTGGCTTCATTATACAGAGAACTGCCGGAGAGCATAAGATTGTTTACAACAGAAGGAGAATGGACAGACAGACTCATTGAGATAAAAGGTAATACATCAGGACCGGCATCTTTCAGGAAAAGGTTTTTCGGATGGTTTAACATGTTTCGGGTAGTGAAATTTCTGAACCAGGCCCATATTACAAGTTATGAAAAAGTGGATATCACAGTTTCTGCTTTTGAATATCTGAGGGAAACCGGGCAAATTTTACAATTCAGTAATACTAAAGATATATTGGGATACTACAGGAGGATGGAAAGAGGCAGCTAATTGTTCTTACGCGTGATTTTCCTGTCTTCCGCAGGGGTAAGAATGATATAAAGATCTTCGTCAGGCTTCTTCATATGGTATTGTTCCCTGGCAAATTTTTCAAGATTCCTGCTATCTGTTTTAAGCTCATAGAGCTTCTGCCTGTCGGCTTTAACCTTCTCTTTGTAATATTCTTTGTCGTTCCTTAACTTATGCAGTTCCCTCATGTCACTGAACCTTGTAATCAGGTTATTGGAATCGAAAAGTATTATCCAGACAAGAAAAACAATCAGCGTCAGGATATATTTATTCCTGAAAAACGGAGGAACTTTCTCAAGAAATCTGATCTGCATATTCATACTACAAACCTACAATATTTTTTCCATCCTTTGTTATTTTGACAAGTTAACTATATCACTTTCCGGTGTTAAATATACTTCAATCGGGTCTTTTCAGGATAACCTTTAAGGGAAAGAATGATTTTGTATCATTGCGGCAGGTACCCCGGTCAGGTTATAATGCTCAAATAATGAATAATATGGGATTCTGACTCCTCATCCCCGTATCTGAAAAAGATCTATATTTCCCACAATTCGGCCTTAACTGTTATCTTTGTACGCATTAAGGGAGTCTCAAAGGTTAAAAATAACTTGTGAAGAGACTTATCATGATTATCATTTACAAAAGATAATTGATGTAATTCATGAAATGGATTTTTCGGGCTTCAGTCTTATTATTACTGGTCCTATCGGGTTGCGGCAATCATAATTCCGGGGATGAGATCATTATCTTTCATGCCGGGAGCCTCTCTGTTCCTCTCAGGCAACTTAAGGAGGCATATGAGAAGAAAAATCCGGATGTAAGTATTCTTCTTGAGCCTTCCGGGAGCCTTGTATGTGCCAGGAAGGTAACTGAGCTTAAGAAGCCCTGCGATATTGTCGCTTCAGCCGATTATACAGTGATTGATAAAATGCTT
>DATFLA010000571.1:0-3270 GCA_035268305.1 Bacteroidales bacterium
GGTTCCAATGTCAATCCATGGGACAGGACTATTGCAACCCTGCCTGATCTTACATCAATGCTATCGAAAATATATATTAATGAAATTGATATAAGCAAGGTCAAACCAGGACAGGAAGTGACTATTAATATAGATGCTTTAACAAAAAAGAATTATACAGGTAAGGTAATGACAGTAGCCAATGTTGGCGAAGTATTACCAAATTCCGACTCCAAGATGTTCGAGGTGGAGATAAAAGTGGACGGTAGTGATCCCTTACTAAGACCCTCAATGACAACCAGCAACAAGATATTGATAAAAAGTTACGATAATGTTGTTTATGTCCCCATAGAGTGTGTGCATACGGGAGCCGACAGTATACCATTTGTTTATACAAGGAACAGAACCCGGCAGATAGTAGTGCTGGGCGATGCAAATGATAAGAATATTATAGTGGAACAGGGGCTTGAACCGGGGACAACAGTTTATCTTGTGACACCGACTGATCCTGATAATTTCAGATTCAGTGGTGAAGATCTTATTGCGACAATAAAGGAAAGAATAAAGGAACGGGAAAAGAAGAACGCCGTTCCGGGCCCTGTAGCCCCCTGATGCCTGCCTGAACTCCCGCCCGGATAAATTCATTCGGGCAGGTATTCATTCGTGCAGGTCGTACAAATTTCATTAGCAAATATCGGAACATGCCGGCTGGCACTCCCCGGTAATTAACAGATTTTACGACTATTTTTTGTCATAGACAATTGTCATATTAATATCGCCGTTTCTACCATTCCTTGTTGATTTGACAGAAAGAGTAGAAGGATTTTCAAGTGTCCATACTTCAGTTGATTTCATTTCCCTTGTCTGCCCGTTCATATTGAATGACATATCGGTTGTAATTGTGAGTGACTTACCATCTGCCGACCATTTGGCAACAGACTTTCTCTCTCCTCTTTGAGTGGTATTTACAGTCTCCTTACCATCGAGTGTATATTTAGTAGTAGTAGTCATTTCCTGGCCATTACGACCTGTTCTCGTTCTTTCCACGGTAAGCATGTTTCCCGCCTGAGTGACGACCATATCACCACCACCCATTCTCATACCACCACCCTGTCCTTCGGGTAATTTGCTCTTATCGGAATTCATTGCCCATTTCCCTGAGAAATTTGTTTTAGCTGACTGGGCATTTGTCATAGAGGGTACAGAAAAAGCCAGTATCACGGTCAATGATAAGGCTTTAAAAAACCATGAGTTCTTTGCATTTTTGTTTTTCATAGTTAAATTTTTTTAGTGAATTGATTTTGTATATGACAATTCAATCAGCCTTATTATTCCCCTATAAGTAAGATTTTTAGTTGTCTGCAGGTATAAAAAAACAAAACAAATACCTATGACATTCTGTGTTCAGCAACTCTTCTGACACTTAGCCAGTTATTTGCCCGTCCGACGGCATACCGGCTTATATTAACAGGTTTTATTGCTTCCACATCGGAGAGTTCGACCATCACAAGAAATTTCTTACCTGCGACATCCTCAAATTGAGAATCCGGCAACTGAAGCTTGTCCTGGTGTCTTATTATTGTTTCAAACGACTCTTCAACTGTCAGTTCTTCCGAAGAAAAAATGCATTTTACCACTGCAGTGGCTTCAGCATGCTCCCCTTCCTGCATACTCACAAGGTACATTTTGTCACCCTCGTTTATCTCCCGGGCAATTTTATTCTTTTCATCTGTTCCATTAATGATCATAGACTTATTGCCCGCAACGAGGTTATCCAGCTCATTTGCCTCAGCATCCAGCCACACTATATGATCCATGGTTTAATTGTATTAGGTTAATCATATAATAAAGACGGCAGAAAAAAAGAAATGTTACATGTTCCAGCCGATAAAATGATACAAAAGTTAAACAAAACATGTCCCGGCCTTAAAATACAAACAGGAAAAGAGCATTATTAAGGTTACAGGTTTTAAAATACTCACCTGTCCAAAACATGCCTTAAAAATACAATTTAGAAAGAAAAGCCCAGTAATGAACTAAAGGTCAGCAAACAGTGATCAGTGAAAATAATTTTTTATCTGTTCCAAATATGGCGTAATTTTGATATACTCATTGATAACCTCAAAAATGTTAAAATCATGAAAAAATTCTTTTTTTCGATCACGTTAGCATCTTTAACTTTACTCAGCCTGTACGCCCAGCCAGTGTCTGACTATACATACAAATTATCAAACGGCATTAATATTAAGATGGACAGATGCTGGAACCAGGTCTGGGTTCAGCAAAGTTATGCGCCTATGTCTTCAGCAGATAAAACACCTCTCTCTGTTAGTGTTAGGGCAATGGGATACCTGATATCAGGATCAGCCTTCAATTTAATGAAATCCGGTAAAGAAGTTAAATTACAGGGTGCTGCTCCCGGAACATACGACTTAAAAATGACATTTAAACTGTCAGGAACACCAGGTAGCCTAAGCTTTCTGGCAAATAACATAATTATTAAGCCCGGGTCAAAAACAAGTGTGTCCATAACACTTTACGACTACCAGTTCATTATTGTGGAATCAGCAGCCCAGGGAAATAATCTTTGCAGGTATAAGTCACAGATCAACATTTATAAAGCTAATTCCGAACAGAATATGTATACGGGAGTTTTCTCATTTTATGCAAAAGGTAATCATAATAACGAAATTGCACCAGATCAGAAGACAAGTACCAGCTCAGGAAACATCAAACCGGGGAAATATGATGTGCTTATTTCCATTGTGATATCGAACCAGCTTCAGAAAATATGGCTGAATGATTTCGACATGAAGGCAGGAAAGAACTATGCCGTTAATATAAACCTTAACGCAGGAGAAATTATCTATGAAGGCGGGAACAGGGATGTCAGGGCAATGCGCCTTTACCCTGCAGGAACGGCAGCAAGGCAGACAGGTAACCCTGCTCCTGTAGACAATCTTGAAATAATAGATTATCAAAACACTACAATCCATAATGCCTGCCCTCCGGGGATGTATGATGTGCTGCTTGACATCAAGAACGGGCAGAAATATGAATGGAAGAAGAATGTAGTTATTAATACCGGTACTAAAACAAGTGTCAGGTAGTTATTTCTCTATTTCGTAAAAATCATACATATATTTCCAGGTCATTTCGCTACCCGGAGCAACATCTATTTTAATATAGGGTTCAGGACATATAGCTGTCGGACAACACCAGAAAGCCAGCTTCATCAGAGGCTGATCGCCCCTTATCCTTACACCGGCACGTGCCTGGTGGTGTTCTATT
>DATFLA010000572.1:0-7208 GCA_035268305.1 Bacteroidales bacterium
CATTTTCCATGTTAAGGGCCATCCTGACATCTCCTATATCAGCAAACATAGCTCCCCTGTCAAGAGCTTCATACCCAATCGAAACTGTGCCGGATATTACAAAATTATAAAATACCATACTGCCATTCATTCCTGAGCTGATGAGTGTTACAGTATCACCCGGATTAACATCCAGTTTCCTTGAGAAGGCCTCGGTTATCAAAGCCTGTCCGGGCGATAAAGGCAGAGAACCCCTTACGAGAGAGCGATCGAGATTAAGTCTTTTAACTTCTGCAGATCCTTTATCAAGCAGATCAACACCCATTCCGATAACTGGTCCCTGTGATCTTGTTTCACCGTTCTCGTCAGGCACATCCAGCAGACCACCGAAATGAATACGTGGTGACCATTGTATACCGGAAAATTCATTTTTCAGGGTGTCAAGTAATAAGCCGGCATCTGTCAGTGCAAGATCATTCGGTACCTGATCGGCATTTTCAGCATACGCTCTTGTCATAACTTTTAGATGCCCTGTAAAAAACCTTGCGTTTACATCAATGGTGTCTCCCATTAATCCTGTTATATATGCGTGCATAAGGACAGTAAGTGCTACGCCTGTTGCCACAACAATGATCGGCAGCCTGCTTCGGCTGCTATCTCTTATCAGACCTTTTAATAAAAATCGTATCATTGTATCCTCCCCCTTAATGCTTCTGTTGGATTCATTTTTGCTATTCTTCTCGATGGCAGGTAACTAACTACCACAGTGGTGAGCATTACAAGCAATACCGTTGCCACCACCAGTCCGGCACTGTAAACAGGGTAAAGTGTTTGTGCAATTGCCACCCCGAACTGGCTGGAGTCGATCGGTAGTGTCCAGCCATGTTTTGCCTGGTAAATAAGTAGAGGTAAGCCATAGGCAGCCGCAAGCAAAGCGGCAAAGACTGAATACATAGCACCTTCCACTGTAAATAAGCCAACAACCTCCCTTCTGGTATATCCCAGTGCTATATAGGTCCCTATCTCTTTCTGACGACGGAAGATTGACAGGACCTGAGTGTCGAATATAGCCAGCATAGCCAGCAGGAGAAGTATGAAATACAGAATCGACTGACCGGTGGATTTCATCTTCAGCATTTCATCGATGGAAGCTGTCAGTACTTTTTCCGGCTTGTTCACCCAGCCTTGTACGACTGGCCTTTCCTTCCTGCTGTCCTTATAAGTCAGTATTGTTGCTTCATCCGGCAGTCCGAGCATCGACTGTAGCCTTGCCAGGGGAACATATATCTGGCCCTGGTCGGCTGATGGAACACTTACATTAAAAACTCCGGTTATGAGAACATCGGATGCATCAAAAGTCCCGTTTGCATCCCTCCACTGAAGTGTCGCCCTGTCTCCGACACCCATCTTCAGATCCCTGGAAGTAACTGCCCCGATAAGGGCAGGTATGGCATCAGTCATAACAGTGTCGAGTTTTTGTGTAGGGAGAAGAAGAAGCTTCTGATCAGGATCTATTCCCTTTATCTTTATACTCTGAATCCTGCCCTGCGGATAAATGGAACCCTGGGTCACCAGAACAGGTATCATATCTCCCTGTTCAATCCCGGGCTCGAACTGTGCCGGGATAGCGGCATGACTTTCCCTCCAGGTAAAAGGGTCATAAGGATCATATTTCTCCTGCCAGTACTGGCCCCCTCCAATTTCCCATTTTGCCATGTCATTCTTCGACTGGCGGTCCCATCCTGCCATCACACCTTTCATCCATATTATCACTACGAACGAAAATGACAGAACGATAGCATTAAGCCAGGTTCTTAGTCCGGCCCCTATCAGGTTTCTGAATGCAAGTACTATTGCCAGTTTCATATCGTTTCTTTTTAATTTGGGAAGATCTCATCACTTGCCACGGTACCATCTACAAGATAAATCTTGCGTCGCAGGTATGATTTGACCTTATCATCATGTGTTGCAAAAAGGAAAGTGGTATTGAGTTCCCTGTTAAGCTTTTCCATAGTCTGAAGAATATTATGCGAATTCTCGGCATCAAGATTTGCAGTAGGTTCATCTGCCAGAACCACCGATGGCCTTTTCACCATTGCCCTGGCTATCGCCACGCGCTGGCATTCACCTCCGGAAAGCTGGGGGGGCTTTGACCTGATTTTATCGGTAAGACCTACCCATTCAAGGGCATCCATTACCATTTTCTTCCTCTCACTCGCCCCGAATTTAAGCAGAAGAAGAGGAAATTCAACATTCTCAAAAACAGTATGAACAGCCAGAAGGTTGTAACTCTGAAATATAAAACCAAGGCTCTGTTTCCGTAACAGTGCAGCCTCTTTTGCGGTAAGATGCCCAATATGCTTTTCAAGGACCATAACATCACCCGAGGTAGGCGTATCCAGGGAACCTATTATATTAAGGAGTGTCGTTTTACCCGATCCGCTGGGTCCAATAAGACCTGCAAACTCGCCCTGTGTAAATGTCAGGTCAATACCATTCAGGGCAGTAAAACGACCTTTTCCCATCGGAAAACTCTTTACAAGCTTTTCAGTTCTTATGACAGGAGAATTTTTCATAGTTGCTATTTTAATGATTGAACACAAACATCAGCTGTATGCCTTTTCCGGCAAATATATTTTCCGAACCTGTCTGTGCAGGTAACAGGAAAGTATCAGGATTCATGTAAGCCATGAGATATAATGATATACGGTCATATTGCCTTTGCCAGGTCAGGAAATTATAACTTTTCCTGTTTGACCAGTCATAATACACTATTGCACTAATATTATCTATTATTCCAACCGGATAGCGCATTGTAAGTAAGGAAAAAACTGCTTTATTAGTAAAGGTAAAAGGTTTTTCATCGTAGGAAGCAAGCAATTGCTCCCAGGCAATGTAAAGCCCGTTCCCCAGTCCAAAGGTATAATCAGCCCCCACATCCAATGCAAGCTGATTTGTAAACATGCCAAGATTCTTACGTTTATTTGTATAGGAACCCTCCAGCCATAAACCTGCCATCAGGTCCCACCTGGCATCAAACCCGAATTTATTCTCAGGTATGCGGTCGTAGGCGGGTATTCTATCACCAATCCCCCTGCTGTCAGCAATCCTGTGATGATATGTAAAAGCCACCTCTCCCTTTTCCAGTGGCAATTGTATCCTGCCTCCGAATTCAGGAATTGACGTGTTGACAGGTATAGTCTCCCATCCTCTGACACCTTTGTTACCATATAATGACCATACCCAGATATTTGCATTATTAAGAAAATAATATCGTGCAAGTAACCCATATACCCCGTCTGTAAGCTGAAGCGGATCGCGTGGATCGAGCTGATCAAACCACATAAGAGGTCTTAACATCATTGCTGAACCAAAGTTCAGCTTTTGCAGGCCCAGCCTTATCTCAAGTTGCTTTGTCGAATATCTTAACCAACCCCTGTATGGTTTTAAATTACCTCTGTAGTTCAGGGTATCAAAAGGGTGTATATTCCCGCTTCCATATATATTTAATGACAGTTCTGCATCAAACAGCCTGTCCTTGCCGGCCTTCCTGGAATAATCAACCTGGGGAATATAACGGACTCCTCCTGCAAGCGGTAGCAGGTTGCCGGGATTAATATTAAGCCAGGTCGACGCCTGACCGCTGAAACGGATGCTGTCCTGTCCCATTAATGAGGCAGAAAATGTAAAGAAGAATGATATAAATAATAGTTTGCCCTTCATGCCATACTATTTCTCAGGAGCTATTCCGTATGTTATCAAATTTAAAAATTCCATAATAAGGTCCTGCGGATTATCGTACAACTGCAATAATTCCTTATCAGTCATAATAGTAGCCAGCTTTTGCGAGATGATCATCAGGAACTCCGGGTTGAAACTCTTCCTGAACATACCATTTTCCTGGGCATAACGAAAACCTTCAATCATTTCGCCCCAAATCCTCCTGTTTGTCTTCTCCACAAACTGATGAAGTTCAGAACCCGGACTATCATACAAATCAACAAGGAACTCCCTGCTTAAATTCTCTGTGCTCTCCATCTTAAGCATAAGCAGCTTTTTCATCCTCTCTGATGAAGCTTCCCCTGATCGTATGATATCAAAAAACCTGGCAAGGGTATCCTCCACAAGATTGCTGTAAATCGTCTTAACGAGATGAGTCTTATTGTCAAAGCACCTGTAAAATGTCATCCTGCTGACCCCTGCTTCCCTGCAAATCTCATCTGTCGTTACTCTCCTTATGCCGTATTTCCAGAACAGCCTCCTCCCTGCCTCCAGCAACAGATCCCTTTTGGAACTCACATTTTGCATGTTTCAAATTTTATCATTTGTTACAAATATAGTATAATTTTACATTATTTGTAATATTTAGTATAATTTTTAACTTTTCGTGGAACCGGGACAGTACTATCAGATAAAATTGCACTAAGAAATTCAGGGGCAGGGATTCTATTACAGAAATAATGAATAAAGCGTTTAGCAAGAAAATGGATAATTGTTTCCTGCCTTGCTCCGCCAATACTAGCCCAGCTGACAGGTTTGTAAATTGAAAAGGAATTATTTCAGCATTCTGACAGGCCAGAACAGCCTGTTACTGTACAACCTGTAGAACATAACCTTTTCAGGACCAAAGGATTCCATAAAGGATGCCACTGAAGGAATAGAAGATCCGGCAAAATCAAGAATTGTTCGTGTTTGAGCACTCTCTTTTATAATTTCATTAACAACATAATAACCGATTCTTTTTTCACGACTTCCTGGTGTATTTACAACAAGGAGCATAGTCTTGTTTCCTTTTATCTCAACAACAAATATCCCGTAGATTAATCTTTTCCCTGATGACCTGACGCCAATTATCCTGCCTTTTTTATTTTTTATACAAAAGTGCATCAGTTTTCTCAGGCGGTTATAATCCCTGATTTTAATTCCGCTGATGTCTTTTCCCTTATTTGCAATAAAGAGGTCTATCAGTTCATCCGGCGTTATATCGGTAACCAGTTCCGGCTTTTTCCTTGAAGCCGATTCTATATTCCGCTTACAGTGTGCTGAAAAATTTTCATAAAGAATCCTGTAAGGTTTCGACAGATCCAGTTCATAATTTACCTTGCCTGTTATCCGGAAACCATCCAGGAGACCTGCTTCTCCGACACAAAGATCAATAAGCCTGTAAAAATCCGGCAAGAACTCAAGAAATTCATGTATCGACAGGTCTGCAGGCTTATCAGGTGAAAATACGCCCAGTTGCTGCAGAAAAATCGGAGTGGCAATATACCGGATACCAAATTTTTTAAATCCCGGCAAAGGAAAAACAGAATCATAATCATCATCCACAAGGGCCTGCCATCCGGGTGCCATGATATCGAGGTACCAGGAATAAGCATACGGTTTTACCCCCGGGGAATTCCTGATGCAGTTATCCCACTGTTCTCTGTCTATCTCGTTATTGTTATAAAAAACTATCATGACGCCAATGTTCTGAGAATTGTCTCAAAAGTTTCCCGCCACCCCTGGCATTCATCATTTTCAAGCAGGTATGTATTATGCCATATACTTATAAAGAGGCCTCCTGCCTTACGTGTTTGCGTAATAAGGTTAAGAATAACCTCGAGGGCGGATAAGGGATCAGTCCTTTTGTAGTGAAAAAGGGTCGCATCCATCACCTGGAAAGGAACAATTTTAAGGTCAGTAGGTTCATTCCCTGTAAGATCAAAAAAGCGGAAAGGCCGGGCTATACCAGCCCTGAAACCTGGTTCATCAGGATAACCAAGTGAATAATCCTCTTCAATTCCTGCCTTTATGAGATATTGATACGACTGAGGTATATTAAACCGGAGATAATGGAAGCGGCTCTTTGTTATCTTATTACCTGTAATACTGTTCAGTCGTGAAAGTTCAGAAGTAATAGTCTGATGTCGTTCTGAAGCATGATAGGAAGGGTGCAGGCCAGTTTCGTATTTTGAAGACACACCTGATATCAGGCTCCTGTAATCTTCATTCTTCCATGAAGGATTCTTGTCATATTCGGAATAATCCCCCACAGGAATGAAGAATCCCGCTCTCACATTATATTCAGTAATCTTACCTGAAATAAAGTCAAATACATCGAAAGGATCTTTCCCGCTTCCTGTCATTATCCTGTATCGCTCAGCAGCGTGTCTCTCGCTGTTTGTAAAATCACGAATGAAGCCTCCCAGGGAACGTACAATATTTCTGCCCCTGTATGCAAAAGCCTGGTCAATGTCAATTGTAAGCAACGACCTGAAATTATTGCTCCTGAAAACAAGTGAATTGAACTTTTTAAGAAGGGTCTTTGCAAATTCGCGGCACCAAAGGTCCACAACAGGCCTGTCAAGAAACCCGTTTTTAAAAGCGAGTGAAGATGAAGCTTTGAATCTTCCGTGCTCATCAGGATCATTATCATTGTATTCCTCATACCGCGTTACAAGCCAGAAAGAAGCAGCAAAAATATCGAATGGTAAATCCGACCCCCTTTCTGTCTGGAAAAAGACAGGAAGGTCCCGCCAGTTTGTTACTGAAATTTCATGGTATTCAATGTTCTTTTCGAATAAAAGTGTATCCGGTATAATATTAAAAGCCCCGGAGATCTTCTCATCGGAATAGTTGATAATATGATTTTTACCAAGTTTGCGTTTGTCTGTGACTGTTTCCCAGGTCAGGCCAAGTATGTCGCCCAGTATTACAGCAGCAATATAATCCAGTCTGGAAGAGCATTCTTTGCTGTATATTTTAACAGGTCTGGGTTCCATGTATACAAATTTATGTAATTACATATTATATAACTTAATAATATTGTGGATTTTATAAACATTTTATACCTGCTTGTAATTTGAATAAAATGATTATCTTCGCGACCTTATTAACTGTGTGACTTTCAGGAAGCGTCGTTGGTCAATATGCCATACAATCTGCTTAATCATTTCCTACCTGTTATTGTAGCCCCGCTCCGTGAATCACAATATAAACAAATACGATGATAACATTTGAAGATATGGGATTTACTCCCGGCATCCTTAATGCTGTCAGGGAATTGGGTTTCGAACAACCCATGCCTGTACAGGAAAAAGTAATCCCTGTCATGCTCTCTGATGAAAGAGATATAATTGCACTGGCACAGACAGGCACCGGAAAGACTGCAGCCTTCGGGCTTCCCCTTGTGCAGACTACCGATACAACTCAATCAGCTACCCAGGCCCTGATACTTTGTCCGACAA
>DATFLA010000573.1:0-10380 GCA_035268305.1 Bacteroidales bacterium
TTTCCTTTATTTCTCCACCTGAGATATCCACATAATATGCCTTGCTTTTATCATCAGTGGCCACAACCTTATTTACTTCGTTATCCTCAAAATAGATGGCAGCATGATTATCCACCGCGTAACCTGGTTTAAGGATTCCGCTCTTAATCAGTTTATGATATTCAGGTCTCCTCTCCTTTTCACCGTCATAATGAGGAGAATGACTTCCCTTAAGGAAACCAAGACACTCAATCTTTGTCAGATCCTTTGGCCTTGAATCAGTGGTACCCTCTTCAAACCAGCACAGCGACCCGGCACTGCCACCACCAAGAAGGATACCTTTGTCCCAGGCTTCCTTTAAAATTTTGTCAATACCCTGGGCTTTCCATATTGCAAGCATATTAAGGGTGTTGCCCCCTCCTACTATTATTGCATCCATCGATAACAATATCTCATCCCAGCCCCTTTTGAAACTGTAACTGCTTATGAACATATTCTGAACAAATGGTATAACCTCGAGCCCGGCACATAACCTGTACCAGTAAACCGCTGACCTGGGATCGTCGGCTGATGCTGTCGGAAGAAAACAGATTCTGGGCCTTGATTTGCCTGTGAGAGTTCTTACATAATCGATGATCTTACTGTTCAGGGAACCACCTGTAATAAGTATTTTCCTTTTGTCATTTGCCATCACGCTCTCAGCCAGGCCTGTCTCCTTTATCAAAGGACTCATGCCTAATGCTACTGAACCCTGCACTGTTGTAGTAATAAACTTTCGTCTTTCCATATGTAAATAATTTATGTTTTGACAGTTAAAAATCTGTTACCCGGCAAACCGGGATCCCTTTGCAATATATTATCAGCTTTGTCTGTATTTTTTAACCTGCCTGTTTTATTACAGGCCTTATTCAATGATTCTTCCGGATAAGGATTATCAGAAATATCCGTCAAGATAAAGAAAGAGGTTTAAAATGCAAAACACCGCGTATATTTTACCAAACAAGAACTGAACTCATTAACAGGCCTCAATGTAAGAAATTAACCGGAAAAATTTGGAAATATTAACAATATAATTTTACTTTGCATTTCAAAGTACTTTTTGTTCTAAAGAAAATTCTATCCTTAAGAGGAATTTAAAACACAGGTAATATGATTTCAGGTAATATCATTATCAATATTGAATATTATGGAAATGACCGGGGATATCAGGGCTAATATCAGCAATGCCGAAATGCTCGAAAAGTTATACAGGAAAGACAGAAAATCTTTCAGAACCTCATTTGAAAAACTTCTTCCCGAAATAGAGAACACGGAGGCTGCCAGGTTCTGGAAGGCGAGATTTGATTATGATAACAGGACTGAGAGCCGGAATAGTATCGTTTCATCAGAGATAGTCAAAGTTATATTAATATGTATTGGAACATCTCTACTTATTAAAATACCCGATATTCTTCAGCCGGGGAACAGTTTCAATCAGGTCTTCTACGAGAAGAACACTGCCATAATTCTGTTCCTGGGACTAACAACATATACGCTGTGGTTCAGAGGCATAAAGGATCTCAGCAAAATAGTATTTACCTTTTTTGCATTTCTGGTACCTGCAGTATATGTCAATCTCCTTCCATCATCACATCCCTCCGCTACTGTTAACCTTGTATATATACACACATCCTTACTAATGTGGTTTGTCTACGGACTTGTCTTTACTGGTTATGAATACAAAGACCCGGTAAAGAGGATCGGTTTTATAAGATACAATGGCGACCTGGCCATTGTCTATGCTCTTATTGCAGTTGCCGGAGGAATACTAACAATAATCACAATCGGTCTCTTTGAAACTATAGGACTTAAAATCGGGGAATTCTATATGAGAAATATTGTTTTAACAGGTGCTGTGGCAGCTCCTGTTGTGGCATCATACCTTATAGAGAAATTCCCGTTGCTTGTCAGCAGAACAGCTTCTCTTATCGCTTTGGTCTTTAGTCCCCTTGTACTTATTACCCTCATAATATTCCTTGTCAGCATTATTGTAACAGGTAAAGACCCGTATAATGACAGGGATTTCCTGCTTGTTTTTAACCTGATGCTCCTGGGTGTAATGGCAATTATTATATTCTCTGTCTCTGAAACATCAATAATAACAAACCAGAGATTCAGTGCCGTTATACTTCTGGCACTGTCCGCCGTTACAGTAATAATCGATCTTGTTGCATTATCTGCAATATTCTACAGGCTGAGGGAATACGGTATAACACCGAACAGGCTTTCGGTACTTATCTCTAATATACTTGTACTTGGCAACCTCATCCTTATCCTGAGTGATCTCTTCAGGATCAATTTCAGGGGCAGTGCATTCAGTAAGGTAGAGATGACAGTTTCAGGGTACCTGCCGGTATATCTTATCTGGATCATTATCGTAACATTCGGGTTCCCCCTTATTTTCGGGATATAGATTAATGGTTCTCACCAGGATATTAAACTCAGTCCGGCAACATTTCACATTAAACGAATTGCCGACGAATGTTGACGAAGGAGGCAAGGAACTCCCGCTTTGCGGGGATAGTTTCGGGTTACACAGAAAGCCCGTTAGCACCGGTTTGCAATCGGTTTCTATGCAGCCCGTTAGCGCCGGCTTGCAATCGGTGCAAAAAAATTCTCCAATCCCCTTGTTCCCCGCTCACCGCTCAGGCTCTCTACTCACATTGCCCCCCTTCCCCTCCCAAGAGGGAAATCCAAAGGGATGAAATCACTACTCACGCTCAAACCTGTCCGAACGTGTTCTTCGGGCAGCCTGTTCCGGTCACCGGCCACCGCCTACCGGATCTGTTTTTTTAATATTACATAAACCATAAACTACCCGAAACCATAAAATCACTGACGTTCCTGTAATTTTTGCCAGACATGAGTCCTGAGGAAACTGTCGTCCACACTGTTCTCCATTTCCCGGAACAATTTAAATGGAGCGGTGAAGGTCAGGGTTTCTCTGTCGACAATAGAACGTTTTGAAATATCGAAAAAGCCGATTACACCCCGTGGATTTTCTCTCTTCGCTTCTGCAAAGCCAAAGAGTATGGGCTGACAGGCGGCACCAAAAGGCGCTATAACACTCTGATTGGTTCCACGATTAAAATCCGCCATCACTACAAGGGCTGATAACTGGTCAGCATTTGCAAAAAAGACAATTAATTCGGGCTCATCCAGTTCCGTAACCTGCTCCCATGGTTTAAACACCACGTACATGGCAGGGACATCTGTTATTGGCAACGAATCGACCCATTTTCTTGCCGTTCCAGGATCCCTGTAGAAACGTTCACCCTCCAACATGAAAGAACTGCCCGTATTGACGGCCATCTCTTTATTACCCTTGGAAAGAAGGTAATCGATAGGGAATTTTCCGTAACAGTCGCCAAATCCCAAACCCGTTCCTCCACCTGGACAACCAAAGGATTTGCGGTCAAAATAGGCTATCCTGCTTTTTTTGCTTGAAGATACCAACATTGTCGCCACACAGCCCCGCTTTCTGTCTTCTTTGAAATGTAGTCCGCCCTCCGGCTTATTATCCGTCAGTAAGATTGCAACCGGTTGCATCCTAAATTTCAAAGCTTTAATAAGCTGACTATTCATAATGCATTTTTTCCTGTTATTAAAAACAATTTAATAAGCTATCGTACTTTAGCTGTATCTGCTTAATATTAATCTCCGTCTTCCCGTCATTTATTTCCTTTCAGGTGAATCAACTGTAAATTCATTCCTTACATTACCGGTGTTAAGGGTTGCCGCCGGCTCAAACAACATCAGGAGTGCATCTTCATCAGCAACAGGGCGGTGATCTGTGCCACGGGTAACAATAATAAATTCACCCTCATTAACATCAGTCATCCTGTCACCATAATCCATTTTGATACTGCCTCTAAGAACAAGGAAAAACTCATCCTCATTTTCATGATGATGCATGGGGAATGTACCCTTGACCTTTACAAGCTTTACATGCTGATTATTTAATTCCCCGATAATAACCGGATTCCAATAACCTTCTAATAAATCCAGCTTGTCTTGTATATTTACTTTATTCATAATGTACTTCTTTTATCTTCTGAATAGTAAATGCAGGTAAAAGCATATGCAGCAAAAAGCTCTGTAAGTCTGTCACTCTCCGGTCAGGCTGTTAAATATTTCCAATCCATTCTGATTCATATACAAAATGTTACTCATCATATCTTCACCTTCGGACATCTATAAAATAATATCTTACTCAACATTTTGTTCAGCCCCAATAGAATCAATCGAAGGCAACCATAGTAATGTCGTAAATTGTATTTTCTGAATCTTCATTGCCTTTACTGTAGTTAAATTTAATGTCTAATCTTTTGACATCAGATCTTGTAGCTCTTATTTCAGCACTAAAACAGTTATACCCCTTATATTTATAGAATTCCTGGTGAGGCTTCGATAAAATCTCAATTGTATAACCCTTTTTTCTGAGAAACTCAATCCATTGTTTATAAGATAATGAGTAATCAAATCCTATATTCTTTAATGCCTGAGGCATACTTATAAAACTAGTGATTCTGATGTACTCCAATACACCATTACAATTAAAATCCCAAAAAGAGAGTCCGTCTTTATCGGCATATTGATGACATGTTTTCTTATAATTCTTAATAATATAACCTAATCTTTCTGCCTCATTAACAGTTGTTTTGCCAATCTGTATTCCATTAATAATATATGGAAAACCGCCCGATGCATTATTGTAGGCTGAAGTGGGTTCCAATATTTTATTTGGTGATGTATTGCCCGTACTTTTATAGCCCGCGGCTGCAGTCATTTTTTCGTTTGAAACATCATTCCCGGAATTACTAAAATATATAGTATCCTGAACACTTTGCTTTAGCATGTTAACCATTAAATGTGTTTTTGCATTGTGCTCAACGACGATACGGAATTTAACCGATTTGTCCTTGTATTTAAATGTAGCGGGATAAATTCCCATAGGCACATCTTCCGCCATCCATTCGTCTTTTTGTTTTGTTGTATTAACACCTAATGCCGGAATCTCAATTCTTATTGATACAGGTAAAGACTGAATTTTTAAAGTCCCTACTTTAAGTTCAATTTCCTGTTCTCCCGAATTACCTGATTCTGTAATTTTTATTTTCGGAATAAATGGCTGGACCTTGTATGTATATACTTCACCTGATTTCACATCTATTTTATCTTCCTGCGGGATAAAGCCATCTTTAACAAGTTTAATAGCCCTGCTACCCGGTGTAACATCTTCAATTATCAAGCCTCCGTAATCAGTTGATGTTTTGCCTTTAAATGCATTATCAATATATACAGAAATTCCTGCTTCTGCTTCAACCTGTATATATGAAGTCTGGGCATTTAACAGGTAAGGGACTATTAAAGCAATAATCAATAAGAGTTTCTTCATTGTGTAGTCATTATTGTAGTTAGCAATGATGGGAATTGCTAATATAATAATTGTAGCCGAATGTATGGCACAATCCTTTCAAACTGCTGTACCTTTAAAGAACCTGCTATTAGTTACCGAATATATTAACGGGGCGGATTAATACCATTTTCATTAAGCTTTTCAAGATTTCCCTTCATTGCTTTTAGCTGTTCCTCTGAGTGTCCTGTCCAGCTTTTTACCTCTCCGACAACCCTGAATGGTTGTACTGAACGATACGTCTTTGTCGGGTTCCCGGGAAATTTTTTATCAGTCAGATCCGGGTCATCTTCAATTTGTCCTGTTGGTTCAACTAAATAGATCCTTTCGCGTCCTTCACCGGAAGCAAGCTCGGCTCCCCAGATGGCAGCGTCAAGGGTTGATGTCAGGAAAATGTATTCTGCGATTTTCTTCTGGCCGTAGTTCGAATTGAAACCTGCCTCAATTAAATCTCCAATTTTTAAATCGGCCCTGGTCCCATGAAAGTAAGTTTGTGCGAAAGGCGTAGCGCCCTGCACATTTATATTCTCTTCATTCCTGTCTGTTTCCATTATCAATATCCTCTCTTTAATATTGTCCAGCCGGCTGTCGCGACTGTTTTCTACATACACTAATGTGCATTCGTCATATTATTTCAAATGACTTTTAAATGCCCTGTCAACAATCGGGCTTACTAAAAATGGAGGTAATCCAAGTTTTTCAACTGCGTTTTTACAGTGGTCCATGGTGTTTGCATTTTCATCCCTGTAACAATCTTTTACAACAGCATCAATTCGTTTCATATATTCTTCACCATCAACTATCAGCCTGTCAATCTCATCCCTGTCGGACAAAGGCGGAGTCCAGGATGTAAGCAATGTCCGGAATCCCGGATTACGTTTGATTGCTTCCAATGATCCCATAAGTTCAACATAATCATCATAATTTGGTATGTCATTTTTTAAGGGAATCGAATCAGCAGTGAAAAGTATTTTATCATTCTCAAATAAAATATTTAATGATCCCTTTGAATGACCCGGCGAATTAATGAATTTAATGTTAATACCATCCCGGATCTCTAAAACCTGGTTGTCAGAAACAAAATCATCAATAATTACCGGCCTATCAACGAGACCATAGAATCCCGGAACCGGACGCTGTTTGTTTTGAATGTCAATATTTTCAATCCATTCTTTCTCCGATTCATGTGCAAGGACTCTGCAATTCGTAAGTTCTTTAATCGCCGCAGCACTTCCTATATGGTCAGGATGGGAATGCGACAATATAATTCTGTCAATCTCAGAATAATCCCTTTTTTGTTTTTTAATATAATCGAAAATTAACCTCTCGCTTCCTTTAACGCCTGTATCAATCAATGTGATCCTGTCACCGAGAATTATTATCACGTTAACAAATCTTGGCATTATTTTACCATGACTCAGTGTTATCTCAAAATCAATTTTCAATAAATGAATTTTATCAGTCAGTCTCATTGGTCCGTTATTTCAATTTTTTCAATATAGTCTTTAATAAAATATGTTTGGATATATCTTATGTGTTTTGCGAGTTTGCCCTGAAGCTGAATGTATGTCGTGAGCTGACATTTTCAATTCCTGTTTTTCATTGATTCCAGAAATTCCTTTCGATAATTTTTACCAGTCGGAATGGTAATATCTTCTAATTTAACCTGGTGAACCTCAAAGGACTTAATGTGTCTTATGGCCACTATATATGATTTATGAATCCTGACAAACTGTTCTTTTGGTAATAATTTTAAAAATTCCCGGAGACTATTATACGATATTATTTTTTCATCATTTGCATAGATCCTCACATAATTTCCAAGTCCTTCAATATATTTAATATCATCTGTCTTTACCCGGTATGTCTCAGAACCACTTTTTACCTGTATATATGAATCAGCCGGGTTAGTATGAATAACTTGTGCTTTCATGTCATTGCGCTTCAATTTATTAAATTCCCGTGCCTTGACAACGGATTTTAAAAACCTTTCAAATTCAAATGGTTTTAATAAATAATCTATGGCATCCAGTTCATAACTTTCGATGGCGTACTCAGAGTAGGCGGTAGTAAAAATAATCATCGGCTGGTGTTTCAATACTTTAACCAGTTCTGTTCCACTGACACCCGGCATATTGATATCCAGAAATACAAGGTCAATATCGTTTATCATTAAATAATCAATTGCTTCCAGGGGGTCACGGAATTTTGCCGCCAAATCAAGAAAATCGATTTTACTAATATACTTTTCCAGTATTTCCAGGGCCCTCGGCTCATCATCTATTGCAATACAATTCATGTCAGATTATAAACTTTTCAGTGTCAATTCTACCACATATTTTTGAGTATCCGAAATTATATTCAGATCATAATCATTACCATATATCAGGTCAAGTCTTTTTCTTACATTCTTTAAGCCTACTTTCGAATCTGTATCTGTCTTTTTATTGTCATGATTTGTGTTTTCAATTTTAAACAGGAGCCTGTTTTTATTAACCGATATGTTTATGCCGATTTCAGAAGGTTTTTTATAGTCAATGCCGTGTTTAAAAGCGTTTTCAACAAAATTAATCAAAAGAAACGGCGGCACATTAAAATGAGAGGTTTCCCCTTTTATATTGAATGATATGTCAATATCGTCGCTCTCTAAAAATCTTAATCGTTGCATCTCAACATAACTTTTCAGGTATTCTGTCTCTTCGTCAAGTTTTACAATTGTTTTGTCTGATTTATCAAGCATAAAACGCATCAGGGTAGATAGCCTGGATAACCCGGATGCAGTCTCTTTGTCATCATTCTTTATGGCAATGGAATACAAATTATTCAATGAATTGAATAAGAAATGAGGACTTATCTGCGATTTCAGGTAGTTAAGTTCCAGTTTAAGATTTTCCTCGGCAAGTTTCCTCTTTACTATTTCAATTTTCAACCAATCCCTTATTATTGAATACAATACAGATAATAAGATAAAAAACAGGTTGATAATACTTGTTAAAATGACCTCCCCTGGCTGCAGGATTACTTTAGTACCGGAAGTATTATAAAACGCGTACAGGTAGTCAAATGAATTTTCAAATACACTTAAGAGAGTTACGAGAGCAAATATCCAAATCGAATACCTTGTAACATCCAGTTTTTTAGATTTATACTGCGGAAACAGGTAGAACAGGTTGAAATAAAACAGGAAAATATTAATGCATGTACCAAACAGCAAAGGGATATCCATTAAGTCCCCTTTTAAATAATGATAGGACATTGCATTGAAATGGATAAATAAAAAGATCAGGGATATCCAGCAAAATGCATGTACTATTATTTCGGTTGTAATTCCGGTCCTACTTTGCATAATACGCTCAAAATTACTCAGGCAACGATATAAAAAAGAATAATTTATGTAAAATACAACATATTCTCTGTAAAAGGAGCCGCATTCTATTCAAAGAGTGTTAAACCTGCTTTAAAGTCAGTTTGAATAAGATAGCCGGCAGATTAAATAATAAGATTGGATACCAGGTTTTTACTTAATTGGTTTGTACATGAATTTGTTTTATTAATCATTAAAATTTAAAAATTATGGATGACGGATTAGTAGCTTCAATTATCCTTGGCATTTGCTTCTGGGGATTTATCGGTATCATTAAATCAATCTCTGAATACAGGCTCACCAATAAGCTTATTGAAAGAAGTAACCCGGAACTGGAGCCGGGCAGTTTTAAGTTGCCGGACAATTCAAATAATATCAGTAACTTAAAATGGGGCATAATAATATTCCTGGGTGGCATAGGCCTTGTTTTAATACACTATTTAAAACTAAGTTCTGAAAGTCCCTTACCCTATGGGATCGAATCCATTTCAATTGCACTTGGATTCATTCTGTATTTTTTTATTGAGAAATATTCAGGTACAGGCTCAAAAAAATAATCGAATAGAAAAGAAGGTGTTATGGCAACTGAAAAGCCTGTCCTGTTCTCACCTGGAGTTGCGGGACAGGCTGTAACTCTGTACAGTTATGTATCGGCTGCAGGTGCATATTATTCAATTATGTCCCTTAACTCAGTAAACGATTTAATATAATATACGGCATTCTCTCCTTTTGCGATATTTTCCCTTAAGATTTGAATGGTTATCAGATCCTGCCAAGTCTTCTCAATTCCCAGAAACATTTTGCTGTTGCAGTTATATCAACAGCTGCATTATGCGCCTCATCGAAACCGGTACTGAATAGTTTATAATGTAATTCTGATAATTTAGGCCATTTATAACCGTAAGGTCCGGCAATAGCACAAAAGTTTGTTGTACTTACCATTGTGCAAATCTTTCGTTTCCCTGCAATACTGTTCTGCATCCCGTTTCTCAGAAATTCGGCTCCGACAATCTTTTCATCGAATGACATATTATGAGCAACAAGGTAATTTGCCTGTCCGATAAGAGAATCAAATTCCTGAAGAACATGAGCCAGCGGCAGTCCTTCTTTATTAGCTCTTTCGGTAGTGATTCCATGAATCCTTGATGCATCAGCCGGAATAGTAAATCCGTCAGGTTTAATGATAAAGTCACCGGATGAAACCCTGGTTCCATTATCATCATAAAACAGGAATGCAAGCTGAACAAGTCGCGGCCAATTGTTTACATCCGATACCGGAGCTTTCCAGTTCCGCGGTAAACCCGTCGTTTCCGTATCAAAGAATAAATACATATTATCTATATTTTATTTTATTACTTGCACTGCAAATATTCGGCAGTCTGCTTTGAGTTTAGGGGTGTTGCATTTGAAGTTAACATCTTTTTCAAGTGCAATGAACTTTACACACCATTAAGCATTCTTGCATTAAATTACTGCTATTCTGTTTGTTAGCATCAGGCATCCGGACAAATTATCTCATGATATTTGCAAATGAATGTTTCATATCCGGGGTCATCACAGGAGTCATATAAAATAAAAATCC
>DATFLA010000574.1:0-3503 GCA_035268305.1 Bacteroidales bacterium
AGGGGAAGAAAAATGAAAGCTTTATTTCTCTCGATATACCTGTCGCTAAATGTGATATTACTTGCCGGGCAGGACTGTAATATCCTGTCAAAAGCCAATAATATACTCCCTGACAGACTTTGCTCTCCGTTATCAGTCAACTGGCAGGTTGAATACACCGGTGTAAATAATGCCGGCACTCCTGTTCAGATAAGGTTCGACTGGGATGATGGTAATGTCGACATGGAAACAGCCAATACTACCGGACCGGGCTTATTCAATTTCACAGCTAACCACACTTATGTATCGACAGGAGAAAAATGTAATTACAGGCCCCAGGCGACTCTTGTTGTAAATGGAGTTGTCTGTTCATCATCGACGCAGGAGCAGATCGTTACTGTGTGGGATGATGACAATCATAATGGCGGGCATATGCACATTTCCCCTGAGATTTACCCGATATGCTTTGGTAATGGCGCAGATGTGAGGTTCCAGGATCTTACACAATTCAACTGTGTACCACCGCAGGAAGAGGACGTACCAAATCTATATACAAGGTGGATACAATGGATTTACGGCACTGACAATACAATGACGGGTACCCCTGTAACTATAAATGGTACACCACAATCTTTCCCCTATTACGGACCGGTTATTACTCTGCCCGGGCCGGTAACCGGTTCAGGTGTATATTCGGATATAATTAATGTTGCAAATGATAAAAATATCGGTCAGTACTTCCAGGTCACACTTCTTAACTGGAACTATTGCAATCCATACGATGATCCTAATATACCCGGTCCCCCGGCCGACCCGGTTAATGGTGACCACCCGCCAGTAAGAACAACTGCAATTATACTTATTGTACCCTACCCTGATGCCACAATAACCCCTGTTGACACCCTGTGTGTTGACAGTGATCCGGTTACTTTGCATGCACACGATAGTGGAGGACAATGGTCGGGAGATGGCGTTAATGGTGATGAGTTTTCACCTTACGAAGCTGGTCCCGGCGACCATGTTATAAATTATATAATCACTGACGGGAATAACTGCAGCGACGCTGATCAGATAATAATAACAGTGATGCCAGCTCCGTCTGTAAGTATTGATTCAGTGGGTACCGTTTTCATTACAGACCCTCCTGTGTCTTTATCTGCAAGTCCCCCGGGGGGTACATGGACGGGAAAAGGTGTATCAAATGGTATATTCTATCCTGATTCGGCGGGAACAGGCGTTCATACAATCATATATCAATCCTTACCTGACAGATTCGGATGCTCCGGAACGGATTCCATACATATTAATGTTATCATGCCTTCTGTACCGGTTGCTGATTTTGGACCGGATACCACAGGCTGCTCTCCACTCGTTGTAAAATTCAGGAACAACAGTAACCCGGGAAGTTCATACCTATGGGATTTCGGAGATAATACATATTCAACTGAGGAAGAGCCATCGCATACATATTATCTGCCAGGACAATACACTGTCAGGCTTACTGCGTCCAATATAGCAGGGCAATCAACAACAAGCCATGCTATTACTGTATATCAGAGTCCTTCGGCAGTGTTTACTGCATATCCCGAAAATGTTACAATGAACAACCAGGAGGTTCTGTTCACAAACCTGTCAAATAATGCAACACAATACATATGGGATTTTGGTGATGGCACCTCATCAACTCTGGAAAATCCTGTTCATATATATGACACCTCCGGTGTATATCCCGTTATTCTGGAAGCTGTCACCGACGAGGGTTGTACCGACACCATTTCGGATAAGATAACCGTGATGATCATACCGGCGCCTGTTGCTGATTTCCTGCCCGATACTGCAGGCTGTGCCCCGCTTTCTGTTAACTTCAGAAACAATAGTCTTTCCGGGATAACATACCTTTGGGATTTCGGAGATCAAAACTATTCAAATGATTTTGAACCTGATCATGTTTACAATATACCAGGCGAGTATGCAGTTAAACTGACAGTGACAAATAATTCAGGACAATCGACATTAAACAGGCTGGTAACAGTTTACCAGAACCCGTCAGCACTTTTTAATGTTTATCCCACCGATGTATTCAGTAATACCCAGGTTGTAGTGTTTACAAATATGTCGCACTATGGCTCATCATACCTTTGGAATTTTGGAGACGGAACATTTTCAACAGAAGTCAGTCCATGGCATAAATACGACACTGTTGGTGTTTACAGGGTAACACTTATCGTAAGCACTGACAAAGGCTGTACCGACTCACTTACTTTTGACTCGCCCATCAGAGTAGATTTTAAAAACGGTGATATTAAATTCCCCAATGCTTTCAGGTGGAACCAGTCAGGTCCTACAGGAGGCTACTGGAATGATGACTATATAGATGATACCGTATTCAGACCATTCTTTAAAAATATAATTGATTACAAACTCCAGATATTTAATCGCTGGGGAGTACTGATATATGAAAGTCACGATCTGAACAAAGGATGGGACGGATATTTCAGGGATGGAAACCTGGCAGGTGAGGGAGTATATGTATACCTGGTTACCGGACAATATGCCGACGGAACATATTTTAAGAAAACAGGTGATGTCACCTTCCTCCATTAAGTCAATTCCAGCTAAGCCTGTTGTTTAATGAGATCATTGTTGTTCTCCTTTAATTTTTCATTTATTTTACCTGTGTCTGTATCAATTATAAATACCTTGCAGAGCTTCATCAGACATGATGAAAATCATCCTGATTATTTAATATCTTATTAACTGCCACAGGACAACAAACGACATTCATGTCCGTTTTATACAGTGATGTTTAAATTGTAAAAAAGTGAACTTCCGGATGTTTGATTTGTTTTTAAATATGTCTGGAGAGAATCCGGGGATCATTAAAATATATATGAAAAGCGAAAATAAAAACGCCGGATCCCGTATTTCATCAATATGATGAGATTTGGTTTATTTACAGGCAAGACGGGTTAGAGAGTAAAGTAAACTTAAAATCAGAAACAGATGAAAAAGAGTATTTTGATTGTTGGGATTGTTTTTGGTATTATAGGGTGGGGATGCAGGAAGACAGACTCTCCCCCTGTGGGACTCAAGCTTTCTGTTGAGCAGGCTTCTGCAGAAGTAAACAATGCATTCAGTGAGATATCTTCCACTAAAGCTTATGAGGTTCTGACCGCAACTGCCGGTCCTGTTTCAAAATCTGAAACAGCTTTCACAGACAGTATTACCTTGCCTATGGTTGCCGGGATATATGATTTTCAACCGGACACTTTCAGTTTTCAGCATCATAACATGTATCCTTTCAGGCTTTTTAACAAATCTGCTGAAAGTGATCATCTTATTGTTAATTTCCCACGGAAGATGGCATTCCATTGCAACTATTTGCATAGCTACGATCCAGCTGACACACTGTTGAAAAATGATTTTTCAATAGATGCTTCCGATTTCCATCTTTATTATAACTGGTGGAACAGTCTTGATTACAGGCTCACCGCAGAGCTATCACTCGACTCTGCAAGTCTTGG
>DATFLA010000575.1:0-3558 GCA_035268305.1 Bacteroidales bacterium
AAGGTATGATGTAACAGATGATTTCCTGGCTTATGTAAGACCTCTTATAGGGGAAGACTGGCCCTCTGTTCCGATTATAAACGGAAGACAAAGATTTACGAGGTTTGAAATGAAATTCGCTGATAAGAAACTTGAGGAATACATACCACAGGCTTACAGGCAAAATGATAAAAAAGGTTAATACTATACAGGTATATAAATAACTATAAAGAAAACAGAATAAAGATACTGACTATGGATCCTCATGATCAACTACTTGCGCTAAAACCAGAAAAGGATTTTTTTATAGGAATAGACTCCGACGGATGCGCCTTCGACACAATGGAGATAAAACAAAAAGAGTGCTTTTGCCCGAATTTTATAAGATTCTTCGGAATGCAACCGGTATCAAAGTATGCCAGGGAAACATGGGAATTTGTAAACCTTTATTCAACAACAAGGGGCTGTAACCGTTTCCTGGCAGTTATTGAAACTCTGAAATTACTTGCCCTGCGACCGGAAATAAAAGCCCGGAATTTCATTGTTCCTTCGTCAGCTCCTTTACAAAAATGGACAGAGCATGAAACAAAACTGGGCAATCCGGCCCTGGGGAAATATGCATCAGAAATAAATGATCCCTTCATTAATAAGGCTCTAGAGTGGTCGCTTAAGGTTAACGAGGATATTGCAAAGATGGTCTTTGGCATTTCTCCTTTCCCGAATGTAAGAGAATGCCTGGGGAAAATGCAACCCCTGGCAGATGCAATAGTCGTTTCACAAACTCCTTTTGACGCACTTAAACGTGAATGGGAAGAAAACAGGATTGATGGTTACGTCAGGATGATTGCCGGACAGGAATACGGAACTAAGACAGAACATATCAGATATGCTGCTGTGGGGAAATACCCTGACGATAGGATACTGATGATAGGTGATGCTCCGGGAGACATGAAAGCTGCAAAATCAAACAATGTTCTTTTCTACCCCATCAACCCGGGAAATGAGGTAGCATCATGGGAAAAACTATACAACGAAGGACTTGACAGGTTCTTCAATGGAAAGTATAAAGGCGAATATGAGGAGGGTCTTATAAAAGAATTCATTTCTTTCCTTCCGGATCATCCTCACTGGAAACAACTTGTATAATCAATATGCAAATTATGACCTGAGTATGATTTTCATAGCGATCCGAAAGAACCAGGTATACTGATAACAATAATAAAAGTATGATCTATTTTAAGTCAGGTGATGAACATACAGTAATGAGTCCTGAAGAGATAACCAGGGGTCTTACACTTGCCCTGGATAAACTTAACACCAGGAAAAAAGTACTTATCGTACCTCCTGACATAACAAGACTTCACTCCGGAGCAGGATTCCTGTCAGGGCTTATCTACCGGTATTACAAAAAATCGGTATCAGATATTCTGCCGGCTCTTGGCACACACACTCCAATGACTGAGAAACAAATATCGGAAATGTATGCCGGCATTCCACATGAGCTTTTCAGGGTTCACAACTGGAGACATGATGTTGTGACGGCCGGAATCATCCCAGGCAAAGTTGTCTCCGACATAACCGGAGGCCTGGTCGACTATTCCTGGCCAGCCAGTCTAAACAATCTGATACTTAACGGAGGCCATGACCTTATACTCTCAGTAGGTCAGGTCGTACCACACGAAGTAATTGGTATGGCCAATTATAACAAGAATATCTTTATAGGTACCGGTGGAAGTGAAAGTATCAATAAAAGTCACTTCATCGGTGCTGTTTATGGTATCGAAAAGATAATGGGCAGAGCTTCCAACCCGGTGAGGACTCTTCTCAACTATGCATCATCGAAGTTTATTAGTCACCTGCCTGTTATATATGTTCTTACGGTTATCGGCCAGGACCAGTCTGGTAAGCCGGGGATACAGGGTCTGTATATAGGAGATGACGAGGAGGCCTTCATGGAAGCTTCAGCACTTTCGATTAAAGTAAATTTCACAGTTATTCCGGCCCCACTGCCGAAGGTTGTAGTTTACCTTAATCCATCGGAGTACAAAAGTACCTGGCTGGGTAATAAAAGTATATACAGGACACGAATGGCTATGGCCGATGATGGTGAACTTATAGTAATAGCACCCGGTATTAAGGAATTTGGTGAAGATGGAGAAATAGACAAATTGATAAGAAAATATGGCTATCGAGGAACAAAAAAAACCATGCATGCACTGCAGGAGAATAGCGACCTCCGCAATAATCTCGGGGCAGCAGCACACCTTGTTCATGGTAGTACAGAAGGTAGGTTCTCAGTAACATACTGCCCGGGTCATCTGACACAGGGGGAGATTGAACGGGCAGGTTTCAGGTACAGTGAACCCGGCGAAATGATGAAAAAATATAATCCGGGCTTACTAAAGCCAGGATACAATAAAATGAAAAACGGAGAGGAGATTTATTACATCTCAAACCCGGCACTTGGCTTATGGTCAACTGAAGAACGAATAAAAACAAGATAACCAAAATTCTCAATTATGATTAACTGGGGAATAATAGGATGCGGAAAGGTCACAGAAGTAAAAAGCGGACCTGCATTCAACAAAGTAAAGGATTCGAGACTCGTTGCTGTTATGCGCAGGAACAGGGAACTGGCTGAGGACTATGCCCGACGGCACAAGGTACCAAAAGTATATTCTGAGGCCGGTGAACTTATTAATGACAGTGATATTGATGCCGTTTATGTAGCAACACCTCCTGGCAGCCATGCAGAATATGCTATTGCGGCAATCAAAGCCGGAAAACCTGTATATATCGAAAAACCAATGGCGGTAAATTATGCTGAATGCCAGAAGATTAACGACGAAGCAAAAAAACACAATGTCCCGGTTTTCGTGGCATATTACAGGCGGGCACTGCCAGGTTTCCTTATGGTGAAAGATCTTATTGAGAAAGGGAGCATAGGGAAAGTGCGTTTTGTTCAGCTTCAGCTTTTTAAATCACCATCAGATGACGAACTGGGAGGAAGGCTACCATGGAGGGTTGATCCGGCACTGGCAGGTGGGGGACACTTTTTCGACCTCGGATGCCATACACTCGACTGGCTCGACTATGTCTTCGGTCCTGTCAGGGATATAAATTCAATAGTTCTCAACCAGGGAGGGCTCTATGAGGCTGAAGATTTTGTAACAACAGAATTCCGCATGGATGATGATGTGATAGGTACAGGCACATGGTGTTTCAATGCATCACACGACAGCAGTCGCGACTCCATTGAGATAATAGGCGACAGGGGAACTATAAGTTTTTCCAGTTTTACCTATGTACCTATAGTACTTAAAAATGCTACCGGAACCTCAGAGTTCATCAACGAACAACCGGAGCATGTTCAGCAAAACCTTATTAACAAGATAGTACAATCATTGCATGGTAACGGCGAATCACCCAGCAATGGTATAACAGCTGCCAGGACAGCAAGAGTGATGGATGAGATTGTTGCGGAATATTATAAAGGACATAGGGCATGAGGTATGAGGTGCAGGGCAGACCTTATCATAAGCACGGATTTGTAATCCGTACTGGTATAATAACAAAGAA
>DATFLA010000576.1:0-3344 GCA_035268305.1 Bacteroidales bacterium
GAAACAGAGGCAATTTTATATCCAAAAAATCCAGTATCCCAATCAAGTAATATTATATTTTCCATACTAGTTTTTTAGTTTTTCCCCGGTGATCTTAATAAACTGATTCATCCAGCTATCAAATGAATATTTGTTCAGTGCCATGGCACGACATGCAGATGAAAGTTCACTGTAGCTATCCCTGTCAAGGTTCAGAAGACTGTGAAGACCCATTGCCATATCATTAATATCCATTATTCCTGCACGATAGCCTGTTTCACCGTTTATCACAAGGTCCAGAGACACTCCCATCTCAAATGATACAACGGGTGTCCCAGCCATCACCGACTGGTTGATCATCATAGGACCTGAATCCTCTATTGAAGGGCAAAGGAAGATGTCGGCAACCTGATATGCAGAAGCTATACCCTCACTATTATCAAGGAATCCCATATAATGAGATTCAAATGGTAACATACCGGTAAGCCGGTCAGCATTTCTCCCGGCTATAAGCAAAAGTATTTCCTCACCCATTCCACAATCTTCTCTGTCTGTGATCTCCTTAAGCTTTTGCAGACTATCAATAAGATAGCGCATTCCTTTCCGGTTTTCCGACAGGCCTACAGCTCCGAAAAAAATTATCTTCCTGTCAACCGGTAATCCAAGTTTTTCTCTTAGAGCTGCCTTGTCAACAGGTTTAAAGATATCGGAGTTCACCGGCAACAATAACTTGTGAACCACTTTATTTTTAAAAAGGGTGCTGGCAGATGCCTGCCGGAATTGCCATTCTGAACCTGCAAGTAATTCCAGGTCCGTCATTCCGGTATATTTCTTCTTGTATTTCAGGTTAAAATAACTGGGATCATGCGGATCGGAAGAATATAAACCCGGACACTGACCGCATTCGTGCTGGTAACCGGTGCATTGCCATGCATAATGACATCCTCCTGTAAAAGGTGCCATGTCGTACATCAACCAGTAAATCCTGGCACCTGTCATCCGGTTCATTTCAAAAATATTCCTTGTATTGATAAAACCTTTTGCAAATAGTACAATTATAATATCTGGATTCTCTCCTGCAGCCCGGAGTATCCTTTTTGTCCTGTAAATTCGTTTTTTTTCGTTTACGTGGAAAAAGGGATAATCAGGATCTGTCCTGACTTTGTTTTTTATCTTAAAAACCCTTTTTATCAGGTTTATTCTCCACTCTATTTTCTCCTTTATAGATTTTAACAAGGCAGCATTAGATGTCTCCAGGCTGATTATATCATCTGGATATTCAGCGTCCCAGCTGTTAACCAGCAACTTAACATTATGCTTTGTTTGCCTGAACTGCTTTAACAGGTCAAGTGCAACAACTCCTGAGGCCTTAAACGGGTTATGGGTATTAAGAAGGAGAATGTTCATGATTATTTATTCCAGATACCTGTAGCCTTGTTGTGAATAATTTTCCAGTACTGAACAGGAGACCATAATGCGCTAATTATACCCAGTATGACTGTTGAAAGGAGAACACCATATATACCGAAATGTTTACCCAGGTATATCGCCAGAGGGATATTCACAATAGCACCAAGGGTACTGCTGTATAACTGAAGTTTAATTTTCCCTACACCATTTAAAAACTGGGAGAAAATACCGCACCAACCATTAACAACAACATAAGCAGCCATTACAACAGATACACTTATTGGCACTTTAATTTCCGCTCCTACCCATAACCTGTATACCAGGTTTGATGAAACAAGCATAATGACCACTCCGAAAGCTACAATGATCCATAATATTACAAGCTTTTTAATTGTATTTTTTATCCATTCAATATCCTTTTTTATCCATGCTTCAGTATAAGCACTCCACAAGGGTAACATTATGATACTGAATGCCATAGTAACTACACTAAAATATTTATATGCAATATTATAAGGTGTTACCTGTTCCGGACCAAAGAGGTGTGCAATAATAATATTACTTGTCTGGTAAAAAATAACAGCGGCCATCTGTATTACGAAAAATTTAACCCCAAGGCTCATCAGGTCGCGTGCATAGCGAAACTTAACATATTTAAAAGAAGGAGCATATATCTTATACTTATGAGTATAGAACCACAGGCTTGATGAAATAATTACAACTACCGGGGTAAGACTGAAAACTGTTCCTAGGTAGATCAGATTCCCTTTTGTTGTTTTTGTAAGGATATAAATAAGCAACAAGGAGAACAGATTACCCAGAAAGCTGAAAAAAGAGGCTTTGGCCGGTTCCTGGTTAGCTGTTATTATAGTAGTCATAAGGTTCAGGACAAATTCCACACAAAAAAATCCAAATACAATAAGTGCAAGAACATTAAGCTCTCCTGCCATATCAGGAGGTGTATTCAGTATCTTGGCCCAGTTAAGAAAAGGATTTATACACACAAAAATCACTAATACACTGGAGCTTATGATTACCAGTATTGCATATGTTGTGCTAACGTAAGTTCGAGCCAGTTTTGTATTACCTATTGCTATTGCTTCAGCAAATTTGTTTCTTAAACCATTTCCAAGACCAATATCGAAAAAATTGAACCATCCGACAATGGAGCTTAATGTTAACCAGATTCCATATCGGGTAGGATTTACGTAATTAATAGTTAGAGGGACAAGGAAAAAACTAATTGCTATGCTGAAGCCTTTCAGTGCAGCAATGACAATAATATTCTGCTTGGCTTTAACACTACGAACATTTCCCTTTGTGAAAAAGTCCTTGAAAATAGATAAGAGATTATACATATGCTTGGATTGATTGCATTAAATGGTAAGAAACGGATAAGGTTAAGGAATTAATAAAAATAAATATGGGTTAAACAATTAACTCGGTTTTTGGTTAAAATAGTAGCAGAAATTTATTATTGTTTGTGAGACAAATAGTATAATAAAAGCCTGGTCCGGTATTTAGAGTCTTAAAATTAAAAGTCATATTAATTATTCACACATTAAAGGTAAAATTAATCTTAATTAATTTGTAAGTTTACAAATTGAAAGTAGAACTTAATAGATCCATGGGGCAATATTATCAAAAAGTTTTAACAAAGAATTTTTCCCCGCTAATAAATTCACTGGGAATTGATTACTTAACCAAACCTTTATACTCAGGTAAGGGCCAAATACTTATATTTCACCGGGTCATCCCCGATACAGGGAAACAGCGCATTCATAATCATCTTAGTCTTGAAATCAGTCCTGAACATCTTGAAAACATCTTCTCTTATTTCAGAAAAAGAAAATACGATTTCATCAACCTGGATATGCTTCCTGAGTGGCTTGAGGTAAACAGGAAATCTAAAAGGAAATTTGTTATATTCACTTTTGATGATGGTTATAAGGATA
>DATFLA010000577.1:0-4128 GCA_035268305.1 Bacteroidales bacterium
GTAATATTTTTTTCGTTATCGTCCATAAGTTATTTGGTAACAATATTTATATCATCAACATAGTCTTTTCTCAGGGGATATCCCCATGAGCTGTCGAGGAACAGTCTTCTGAGATCGGGATGGTTGTTAAAACTAATTCCAAGGAGGTCATACACCTCTCTTTCATGGTATTCTGCAGTTTGCCAGATATCAGTAACTGAATCAAAATGCGGATTTTCCCTGTCGGAAGTTCTTACTTTGAGAACAATATAATGGGAGTGAACTGTTGATCTCAGGTGGTAAACCACACCAAGGTCCTGCCCGTAATCAACCCCTGTGAGGCAGAAAAGGTAATCGAACCTGGTTTTTTCATCTTCTTTAAGCTGGGATGCAACAGAGTGTATTTTGTCAGCCGGTAGAGTTACTTCGAGGTATTGTTTTCCCTCATTTATTTCAATATCCTGATCGAGTTTTTTTATAAATTCCTCTAATTGTGTATTATCCATTATTTTTGTCAGATTTCTGAATGAATTCTTCTCTATTTGGAATTATGGGAAGCATTGCGCTTTTTCCTCGATTTAGTTGTTTCAGTTTCAATCTTTCTCTGAAGCTGCAGCATACCGTAGAGTAAGGCTTCAGGACGGGGAGGACAGCCGGGTACGAAGACATCAACCGGGATAACATGTTCCACCCCTTTAACAACGGAATACGAGTTAAGGAAAAACGGACCTCCCGAAATTGCACATGCACCCATTGCAACCACGTACTTTGGTTCAGACATCTGATCATACAGACGCTTCAGAACAGGAGCCATCTTGTTGACAATGGTTCCGGCCACGACTATTACGTCCGCCTGTCTTGGACTGGCCCTGTATACTTCCATTCCGAACCTTGCAAAATCGTGCCGGGGCGCTCCTGCTGCCATCATCTCAATTCCGCAGCAACTTGTCGCGAAAGTAAGCGGCCACAGGGAATTCTTACGTCCCCAGTTAATAACATCGTCTATAGTGGTAAGAAGCACATTGGTTCCCGATTCCCTCAGAAGATCGAGGCTTTCATTATCCCCGAAATCTTCTTTTTTCATTCCTTTTATTCCCATATCAGTGCATGTTTTTTCCAGGCATAGAGCAATCCCAGGCCCAGGATGAAAAAGAATATCACTATTTCAATAAAAGCAGTGAGTCCGACTTCTTTCATAACCACAGCCCAGGGGAATACCAAAACTGTTTCCACATCGAAGACAAGAAACAGTATCGCAAAAAGATAGTATCCTACGTTGAACTGAAGCCAGGTTACTCCCTGGGTCGGAATACCGCATTCGTAGGGATCAAATTTCTGCGGATTGACTGATTTTGGTGATACAATTCCGGAGAATATCAGCACCAGTCCGACAAATATCGCACCTACAAGAAAAAATAAAATTAACCATTCATTACTCATAAATAACCTATTGTTTGGGTTTGGTAAAGACGCACAAAAATATCATATAATTTAATTCTTGTGAAATAATTAACAGCTTATAAAAGTGATAATTATCATAAAGTAAATGATGCTTTGTTTCATACGACTCTTAAAGTTATAAATAGAATTCATTTCACATAAAAATTTTGGCGGGATATTCAATATTTGTTAGAAATAATCCTTTTGCAGGAGCAGACTGACCTGCATTACCACGATCTTTTGCTTTAATTATTGCAGTCATTTCATCAGCAGGTATTTTCCCGGATCCTATTCTGACCATAGTACCAACTATTGCTCTTACCATATTCCTCAGGAACCGGTCAGCCCTGATTGTAAAAACTATACAGTTACCTGATTCCTGCCATAAAGCTTCATGAATTTTGCATATATTGGTTTTTGCTCCTGAATGAAGCTTGCTGAAACTTGTGAAATCAGTATATTCCAGCAGCATTTTCCCCGCTTTGTTCATCGAATCTATATCAATACCTCCGTACAGATACCAGCTCGAGTCCACAAGGAAAGGATCCTTTTCCCTCGCCACATAATATTTATATGTTCTTGATAGGGCACTGAAGCGGGCACTGGCATCAGGAACGACCATTCTTATATCACTTACAGCTATATCATTGGGCAGGTAACTGTTAAGATGGTGAATAATCTTGCTGTTACCAGCCAGGTCTTCATGTTCACTGTCGAAATGAGCACAGAAGGTACTCGCGTGAACGCCTGTATCAGTTCTTCCGGCCCCAGTCGTGGTTGTTTTTATGCTCAGTACGGTTGTAAGAGCATCCTCAAGTACCTGTTGCACAGTAACAGAATGAGGCTGGATCTGCCAGCCATGATACAAAGTTCCTTTGTAAGAGATGAATATGAAATAGCGTTTTTTCAACAGGATGTTTTTGTAAATATAACTTTTTGTTATAAAAATTAGTCTTTCATGCCCTTTGAAAATCGATCTTTAGCTGTATTTTTACTATCGTCGTTTAAGGATTTGTAACTACCTGATCTTAATGACAGCATTATTAATATAATGAATCAAAATCTAAAACCCTATTAACTATGAAAGTTGATTTGTCATGGATAGATTACCTTATTATGCTAATCTATTTCCTTTTTGTGCTTGGCATTGGTTGGTTTCTGCGGAAGTTTATGAAGAATGCCAATGCATTTCTTGAGGCAGGCAGGGCAATGCCGGCCTGGGTTGCGGGTTTAGCTTTTATATCTACAAACCTCGGTGCTCTGGAGGTTATGGGTATGACAGGTTCCGGAATGAAATACGGTATGCTGACAACTCATTTTTACTGGATTGGAGCTATTCCTGCAATGATTTTCCTTGCCCTTTTTATGATGCCCTTCTATTACGGGTCGAAAGCCAGGTCGGTGCCTGAGTTTCTTAAATTAAGGTATGATGAGAAAACGAGGGGACTGAATGCAATCCTGTTTGCTGTGATGACAATTCTTGCTTCAGGTATATCAATGTATGCACTTGCTATCCTGATGGAGAATGTTCTTGGCTGGGATTTTAATGTAAGTCTCTGGATATCGGCACTGATTGTACTGGGATATACATATCTTGGAGGACTGTCATCAGCAATATATAACGAGGTTCTCCAGTTTTTCATCATAGTTTTGGGTCTATTGCCCCTGGCAGTCCTGAGTCTTAAGGATATAGGTGGCTGGGCAGGTCTTAAGAGTCACCTGGCACCAATAGCCTTTTCGCATGGTTATGCAGCCGATACCTTTACAACAACATGGAAATATACCGGTTCTGCGGCAGCAAATCCCATGGGTGTTGAATGGTATGGTATCTTCTTCGGACTTGGCTTTGTTCTGGCATTCGGATACTGGTGTACAAATTTTCTAATTGTACAAAGGGCATTTGCTGCCGAGTCAAAGACAGCTGCACGGAAAGTGCCTCTTATTGGTGCACTTCCGAAGATGTTCATCCCTTTCCTCATAATTGTTCCCGGGGTCATTGCCCTGGCTCTTTTTAATGATCCGTCGAAAGGTTTTACATTACCTCTCGATGCTTCAGGACAGCCAATTTACGATTATACAATTATTATGTTGCTTAAGCAGTACCTGCCGGCAGGTGTTCTGGGACTTGGAATAACGGCACTCCTGGCTTCCTTTATGTCGGGAATGGCCGGTAATGTGTCGGCTTTTAATACTGTCTGGACATACGATATTTACCAGAGTTATATCAGACCCGCAACAGGCGATGAGGAAGCTGACGGTAAACATTACCTGCGTGTAGGGCGAATAGCAACAATATTTGGTATCCTGCTCAGTATTGCATCGGCTTATATCGCAAGTAAGTTCGGTAATATAATGGATTTCCTGCAGACAATATTTTCTATGATAAATGCGCCATTATTTGCTGTTATTTTTCTTGGAATGTTCTGGAAAAGAACTACAGGTCATGCTGCTTTTACAGGACTGCTGCTGGGCTTCATTGCTGCACTGCTGCATCACGGACTTACAGTACCGGCCGGAGCCACAACTCTTGTAAAGGGAGGATGGATAGCTGTTCTGCATACATACCCGGTTGAGATGGCTCAGAACTTCTGGACAGCGATAATAGCTTTCACAGTGAGTACGGTGATAACTATAGGACTTTCTTTTGCAACAAGAAAGCTGAAGTCTGATGAAGAATTGAAGGGTCTTGTCTATTCGTTGACACCCAGG
>DATFLA010000578.1:0-10509 GCA_035268305.1 Bacteroidales bacterium
GATGCTGAGAATTATATCGAGACATCATTTGAAGGTTACGGTCCGGGCGGCATTGCAATTTTTGTAGAATGTCTTACAGATAACAATAACAGAACTGTAGCTTCGGTGCGTGCTGCTTTTAACAAGCATGGAGGGAACCTGGGGACTAATGGTTCGCTGAGCTTTCTTTTCGAAAGGAAAGGTGTCTTCACCGTTTCATACGAAGGTTCAAATCTTGAGGACCTTGAACTTGAGATGATCGATGCAGGCGCTGAAGATTTCGAGGTTGAAGGTGATTCCATTACAGTAACATGTGCAAAAGAAGATTTCGGTAGTGTAAACAGGAAGCTGAATGATCTGGGAGTGGAAATAGAGGAAGCCGGTTTGAAACGAATACCCAATGACACCAAGGAACTCGATGTTGATACGGCAAGAAAGGTCCTTAAGCTGATTGATATCCTGGAAGACGATGATGATATCCAGGCAGTTTATCATAACCTTGAGATGACTGAAGAGCTGGAAGCTGCTCTGGAATAGGTCAACTGCATCTAAATATTCCCTTATGAAAAGGCTGTTACCCTTACTTGTTCTTATTGTATTGTTTTTATCATGCAGAAAAAGCAAAGACTCTGGTGATTTCCTCAGGGAGAAAAGCTTTGGAAGCGGAACTGCTTTGTTTATTGCGTCAACGAATGATTCCGGACTCGTAGTGTGCGGGAGCTCCGACGGTAAACCACTGCTTGTAAGACTTGATAATTCCTTTTTCACAATGCTTGAAGTATCTGATATTGAGGCGGGGTCATTCAGCTCGGCCTTGTTCGATACAACCGGATATGTGACAGGAGGTAACAGTGGGGGCGATATCCTTCTGTGCCGTTACAGCAGAACAGGAAGGCAGTTATGGAGAAAAACGATCGATGCTGGTTACAGCATCGGTCTGACAAAGATATTTAATACAGGTTCAGGTAATATACTGGCTGTTTGTTCCGCAGGTTACGATTCGGTCAGTTCAGGATCAACAGGATTGTATTTTGTAAGACTCGATACAACAGGAGTGATTTTAGCTGAAGATAACATACCTTCTGCCTCATTTATTGCTGCCGGTGATGCTGCTCTCGATGCAGACGGGAATATTTACCTGGCGATCACAAGGAAAGAAGAAGGGGCAAAGCCCGTTGCTGTTGTTACTAAATTAGATGAGCAGTATCAGAAACTCTGGGAAACAGATCTTTATAACAATCCGGAATTCAGCGCTTCGGCAAGGGGTATTATGCTTGATCCTTACGGTAATATATATGTTACCGGGGGTACTGAAGTTGCAACATCAGGAGGAACACTGAGCAATACTTTTGCCGTATCGCTCGATAATGACGGGAGTATAAGGGATAACTGGAAGAAATACCCTGAAGAGTTAAATGAGGGAGCTGCCTTGTTGCCTGACGCTTCAGGAAATATACTAGTGCTTAACAGGTATTGCTGTGTTGTGAGTGTTCTGGGAGCGGATGACGGATCTTTAATGGACCGGATCAGGATATTCAGCCTTTGTTACCCGGATAATACTGATGCCTTTGGAACATCTTTTGCTCTGTCGGGCAATAACATAATGGTTGCCGGATCGCTGGGAGGCAGCTTTTTCACAGGTCTGAAATCAACCCGGTAACAGCCAGGGACACTATAAAGTAAGAAAACAGTTGAATCTGTTTTTTTAATGCCGGCGAAATATTATTTTTGCGCCATGATAAGGAAGTTATTTTTGTTATCTGTAATTCTGTGTTTTTACACGGTATTTAGTTCAGCCCAGGCATTCGTAAGTACTGCCAGCCTGTTCAAAAGACCGTTAGTTACCAATAACTCAGGATCGCTGAATATTATCCAGAACAGGGCACTTGACTCACTCATCAGCCGTTATATTATGGTTAATAATGAATTGCGAATTGAGAACGATCATTACGGGATGCCGGGGTACAGGATTCAGATCTTCAACAGTTCTACGAGAAATGCAAGGGATGAGTCAAACAAAACAATGGCCGAATTCCTGAGTAAATTTCCTGATATTAAGGCATATGCCCTTTATGCACAGCCGGGATGGTTCAAGATCAGGGTAGGCGATTTCCGGACAAAAGCAGAGGCTATTAAGCTTTTCCTTGCTATCAGTAAGGACTATCCTGATTCATATCTGGTTCCCGATTTTATTAATTTCCCCGACCTAGTTAAAAAATAGTTATGAGCGATAGTATAAAGCACGAATGCGGCATTGCAATGTTAAGGTTGCGCAAGCCGTTGGAGTTTTATATTGAGAAATATGGTACATGGAACTATGGTCTCCAGAAAATGTACCTCATGATGGAAAAACAGCACAACAGGGGCCAGGATGGTGCTGGACTGGCAGGCATTAAGATGCAGGTCCCCGTTGGTAACAGGTATATTTACAGACATCGCTCAAACCTTGCAAATCCCATAAAGGAAATATTTGGCTATATATACAGCGATATTGAAAAGCACCAGACCTCTAACCAATTTAATTACAGTGATATTCAGTTTATAAAGGAAAAGATGCCTTTTGTATGTGACGTGTATCTCGGACACCTGCGTTATGGTACATACGGAAATTACAATATCGATTACGTACACCCTGTCAGTCGTGAAAATAACTGGAAATCGAAGAACCTTGTAATGGCAGGGAATTTCAACCTAACCAATGTTGGTGAGGTATTCAGCAGCCTTGTTGAACTGGGACAAAATCCTGTCGATTTCTCCGATACAGTCACAATACTTGAAAATGTGGGGCACAGGCTCGACGAGGAAAATGAAAGGCTCTTCCGTAAGTTCAAGGATGAAGGATACTCAAAGAAGGAAATCTCCCCGCTTATTGAAAGGGACCTTGATGTAGCGTCAGTGCTACGGAAAGCCAGCCGGAACTGGGATGGCGGATATGCAATGGCAGGTATGGTCGGGCATGGTGACGCTTTCGTGATGAGGGATCCTGCAGGTATTCGTCCTGTTTATTATTATATTGATGATGAGGTCGTTGTTGTGGCTTCTGAGCGTCCTGTCATACAGACAATTTTCAATGCCTCTTATAATGACGTCATAGAACTTCCTCCGGCAAGCGCCCTTATAATAAAGACATCCGGCGAAGCATGGGTTGAAAATATAAGGGAGGAAGCAGAACCAAGGAAATGCTCCTTCGAAAGGATTTATTTCTCACGAGGTACTGACACGGATATTTACAGGGAAAGGAAAAAATTAGGGGAACTCCTTACTACCCGTGTACTCAAGTCTGTCGATTACGACCTCGATCATACTGTTTTTTCATATATACCCAATACTGCTGAGAGTGCTTTTTATGGTCTTGTAAAGGGAGTGGAGGATTATCTTAACCAGGTTAAGGTAGATCATATTCTCAGCCGGGGGAAATACCTCTCAAGGGAGGAACTGGAAAAAATTATCCAGCAACGTCCGAGGGTTGATAAAATTGCGGTGAAGGATGCCAAGCTACGGACTTTTATTTCGGAAGATAAGGGTCGTGATGACCTGGTAGGACATGTCTATGATGTTACTTATGGTGTTATTAGAAAAGGCGTTGATTATCTTGTTGTTATTGATGATTCTATAGTGCGTGGTACAACGCTTCGAAGGAGTATCATAAGGATACTAGACAGGCTTAGTCCAAAAAAAATAGTCGTTGTATCATCCTCCCCGCAGATAAGATACCCCGACTGTTACGGGATTGATATGGCTAAGCTGGGTGATTTTATTGCTTTCAGGGCAGCTATTGAACTGCTTAAGGATAATGGACAGGAACAGCTTATTAAAGATGTTTATAAAGAAGCTGTTGGCGAACTGAAGAAACCCGTGGAACAGATACGTAACGTGGTAAGAGAGATATACAGGCCTTTCACCGCCGAGCAGGTGTCTGTTAAAATATCTTCGATGCTGAAATCGCAGGAGATAAAATCGGAAGTAGATATTGTTTTCCAGTCTGTTGAGGGACTGCATGAAGCCTGCCCCGGACACCTGGGTGACTGGTACTTTACGGGCGACTACCCGACACCAGGTGGCAATAAGGTTGTAAACCAGTCTTTTATAAATTATATTGAAGGCAGGAATATAAGAGCCTACTGATTCTGGTGAGAAAACCAGGTTATCTCGAAGTCTTTCTTGTATGAAGCAAGATGCCTGTTGATCTTTTCAACATATATATCCTTGAGAGTGATCATAATACCTGTCTCCTCAACATTCCCGAATTTATGATTTATAAAGGTGCCGAATGTTCTCATTGTGGGCGACAGATTCATATATGCATTAATGAGGGGTGGAATATTTTCATTCAGATTCCGTACCTCTCTCGATAGTGTTTTATAGTCTTCCCTGTATCTCCTGCCTGTAAAAATCGCTTTCATTTCTTCAGTATGCATGTCGATGGCTGCTGGCTCTATAGGGGTAACCATGTTATCCGGATCGCTGAAATGCTTTTTCAGGAAATAGAGGATCATGTTTCTCGCTTTCTGATTGAAGTGAGTGTACATTGTAACCTTACCAAACAGGTATTTAAGATGGTGATTGTCAATTACTATGGCTCCAAGGCCATCCCAGAGGTTATCAAGTGCATAAAGGCTCTTCCTGCCCTTTGCCCTGCTCTGGTAGTCGGGATGGACAAAGGATCGTCCAAGCTCCATAATATGGGGATAATATTTCGAAAGGAATTTGTCTGAAAAATGGAAGTAAGCTGATGAAGCCAGTTTTGTTATATCACATACTGTGCAGCCTTTCTCAGGAAAATAGAACCGATAGCCACCCATAATCTCCCTGCTGTCAGGGTCCCAGACAATAAGCTGTTTCTGAGGGTCAACCGGCGCTGTGTCGAACTCATCTATATCAATCTCCTTTCCCGTCCCTCCACCGGCATGGCGGAATGTTATCTCCCTTACACGACCTACTTCATGCATAAGGGCCGGAGAGTCATTGTTATCGAAAACATAAACCTCGTTATTCCCATTGTTTGTTTTCCGGAGCAGCTTGTCCGGCGTTAATTCAGCAATGATCTGATCCTTTGGTAATGCAGCAACAATAGGTTTCATGGATATTGACGTGGATGGAACTTATGTTACGTATTATTTCCTGAATAATACTCCGCAAGTTACTTATTTTTTCAATTGCTTGTTTATTTGGGGATAAATGAATTAAGATCATAGGATTTTGTCTTAACCCATTCTGCCCATTCAGGGGGTGACTTCGACCTGTCGAAAGTCTCCCAGGGGATTATATCTCCAAAAACGAGAAAAATCTCCCTGTCCTTTTGCCTGAACATCTCATCTGCAAGGTAAAGCATCTCTATATTGGCCTTCAGCCCAAGGCCCTTACGTATATTGGCCAGGTTATAAAAGAAATTTGAATTCCTTCCCGAAAAATAGGCAGGAATTATGTCACGTTTATGTTGAATGGCTTTAGTGATGAAGCTTTTTTGCCATTTGAGGTCGCAAATGACTCCCCTGCGTTTCCTTGAACATAAACCGGCAGGGAAATAGAGGATCTGGCTATCGGAGGCATATGCTTCTTCTATCCTTCTGGCTGCATCCCTGCCCTGTGCCCCATGTTTGTTGACAGGGAGGAAGATGCCCGACATGTTTTCTATATGTGTAAGTATGTCATTTACAGGAAATCTTATATCATTATAGTGTTTCGCCAGCTCGTGGATGAATACAAGACCGTCGAGACCTCCCAGAGGATGATTGGAAACAAATATATACCTGCCTTTTTCCGGAAGCTTTTCAAGACCTGATACCTTATACCTGATGCCGAAATGATTCAGCCCGGCAGCAATCAGATCAGCGTCCTTACGATTCCCGTAAAGACCGAGAAATTCATTTAATTCGTCCTGATGTACAATTCTTTTCAGGTACCTTATTAAAAAGCCCGGGACAAGCTTTGCCAGGGAAGGATTCTTTGCAAACAGTACTTTCCCAACATCTATATGAGGGGCAGCTTTTATTTCTGAATCGACCGGCATAACACAAGCAGTTTTAGTTCAAACAAGGATCAAAATTACAAAAATTATCAGGTAATGATCAATTAATTGCCTTGTCTTAAATTGTAGTGATGCTTTCAGTCAACTTGCTTCCCGACACTTAAGGTCAGGGCAAGCCAGCGGGCTTTCCCTTTCAGGTGAGACTTCAGCCTCTGACCATTATGGCTTTCTCTGACCACCGTAGCTTCGGTGAAGGTGGTGGCTGACAGAGGGACCTTTAATACCATAACTGTTGTTCTTCTTTAACAGGAGAGGATTTTTCATATGGAAAAATCACCTAAAACATCCTCAAATCTTCATTAATTGAGCAAAAGTTATTAACAACCAAATAAAAAAAGTGGGGTAAAGTGGAGCGAAGTGGATATTTTTTACTTATTTTAGCCTTTTAATAAGAATTCCGGATATGGCCACATTCATAGGTGATTACACGTGCAAGGTGGATGTCAAGGGGCGGCTCATACTGCCAGCGGCATTCAAAAAGCAGATGCCTGCTGATGCACAGGATCATTTTGTGGTACGAAAGGACATATTCGAAAACTGCCTTGTTCTCTATTCGATAGAAGACTGGAACAGGCAGCTCGACAAGATAAGAAAGAGGATCAATCCGTACAACCGGGAGCATAACAGGTTCCTCAGGAATTTCTTCAAGGGAACAGCCGAGCTGACTCTTGACAGTAATAACCGGCTTTTGATACCTAAAAGGCTGATGGACCAGATAGGAGCAGCAAGGGATATAGTTCTTGCCGGTCAGGATGGAAGGATTGAGATATGGGCGGCAGATACATATGACAGGATTGACATGCCTGCCGAAGACTTTGCCGACCTGGCTGAGAAACTGATGGGTGGAAGTATTAATGAGCCTGATATATAATGGTTTATCATATTCCCGCATTGCTCAAAGAGAGTATTGACGGGCTGAATATACAGCCCGGAGGGATTTATGTTGACGTTACATTCGGGGGGGGAGGACATTCGATGGAGATACTGAAGCGTTTGAAAAATGGCAGACTGGTTGCTTTTGATCAGGATGAGGATGCCAGGGTAAATGTGCCCGACGATGAAAGATTTATCTTCCTGAACCAAAACTTCCGCTTTCTGAAGAATAACCTCAGGTTTATCGGAATAACAGCCATCGATGGTATTTTAGCTGACCTCGGTGTCTCTTTCCACCAGTTCGATGAACCTGCTAGGGGATTTACATTCAGACAAGATGCTCCTCTTGATATGAGGATGAACAAAGGAGGAAGGATGACAGCAGCACAGCTGCTTAATTCCCTTGATGAGAAAGAACTTTCAGATATATTTTACAGGTATGGTGAGCTGCATAACTCAAGAAGGATAGCAAGGGAGATAGTTGCTTTACGCCTGGTAAAACCTGTAGAAAGAGTAAGTGACATCACCGGGATACTTGACAGGCTTGCTCCGGCAAGGCAGGAACATAAATTCTATGCAAGGGTCTTCCAGGCTTTGAGAATAGCTGTCAACCATGAGATGGACTACCTGAAAGAGATGCTTGAGCAGTCGCTTGAATTACTGCATGTTGGAGGAAGACTGGTAGTTATAACATATCATAGCCTGGAAGACAGGCTTGTGAAGAATTTTATGAAGACCGGCAATTTTGAGGGTGTAGAGGAAAAGGATTTCTACGGGAATATAAAAAAGCCTTTCAGGATAATAAACAGGAAAGGGCTTACTCCGGGTGAGAACGAAATAGCAGACAATAACAGGGCAAGAAGTGCTAGGTTAAGAATAGCTGAGAAGATCTGACAGATGGCCGATATAAAGGACGATAAGGAAAAGAACAGGAAGAATGGCAGTTTTATGAAAGAACTGCTGAGCGGTAGTATGGTCTCGGAAAAGATCATTCTGAAGAATCTCGGTTATATCGTTTTCATAACATTCCTGGCTGCTCTTTATATAGCTAACAGGTTCCATGCTGAAAAGATTACACGTGAGACATCAAAGCTCCAGAAAGAGGTAAAGGACCTTCGTGCTGAATCGCTTTCAACTTCTGCCCAGCTGATGTATATAAGCAGGCAATCGGAAGTGGAAAGGATGATTAAGCAAAGAGGCCTGAACCTGGAAGAGTTAAAAACACCACCATATAAATTGCTGGTAAGTAAATAGATAAGAAACAAATGGCAGTAAGGGATGAAATAGTATGGCGCAGTGGCATTGTATATTTTGCAATAGCCCTGCTTGCTGTTGCCCTCCTTGTACGTATTCTCATCCTGCAGTATGTACAGCATAACAAATGGGCTGCCATGAGCGAAAAATATGTCTTCCGCACTGCCGAGATACCGGCAAACCGTGGTGACATTCTTACAGAAGATGGCCGGCTGCTGGCCAGTTCGGTTCCTTATTACACAATTTACATGGATACTCGAAGCACCGGTATGTCAGGCAAAACATGGTCGGATGGTATCAATGGCCTATCAACAGGTCTTTCGCGACTCCTGGGAGAACGTTCAGCTTCGGGCTGGAAAGCTCTTATAACAGATGCAAGGAGAAAGGGAGACCGTTATTTTCTTATCAGGCGCAGGGTTGATTATGAAACGCTTAAAGAGCTCAAGGAATTGCCAATCTTCAGGGAGGGCAGGTATAAAGGGGGACTGGTAGCTCAGATGGAAAATCGCAGGATTTTTCCTAATAACGACCTGGCAGCCCGTACAATAGGATATGTAAGTGCAGGTGACGAGGCCAACAGGGTGGGCATCGAAGGAGCCTTTGACAAGGATTTGTCGGGAAGGAATGGTGTGGCAGTGGAACAGCGTCTTACCGGTGGTGACTGGATTATGGTTGATAGTCCCAACAGCGTTGATTCAAGAGATGGTGATGATGTTGTCACTACAATAGATATAGATCTCCAGGATGTGGCTACGACAGCTCTCCTTAACCAGCTGAGGAAGAACAAAGCCGATCATGGGTGTGCTGTTCTGATGGAGGTGGCTACCGGCGATATTAAGGCTATAGCTAATCTTGATCTTGGAAAAGACGGTGATTACCACGAAACATATAACTATGCTGTGGGAGAAAGTACCGAGCCGGGTTCCACTTTCAAATTACCGGCACTGATGGCGGCTCTTGAAGACGGGGTTATTGATACCGGGGATATTATTGATACAGGTGACGGCACGGTGAAATTCTATAATAAGGTTATACGTGATACCAAGGAAGGAGGATATGGTAAGCTAACTGTAAAACAGGTCTTCGAAAAATCTTCCAACGTGGGAACATCCAAGCTTATTTATGAACATTATAAAGATAATCCCCGGGACTTTGTGAATCGCCTTTATGCCATGAGGCTGAATGAAAAACTGGGACTGCAGATCAAAGGGGAGGGAACACCGCTTATAAGATACCCCGGTGATAAGCTGTGGTCAGGTCTTTCACTTCCTATGATGTCGCATGGCTACGAGGTGGAACTCACTCCATTACAGATACTGACCTTTTACAATGGTGTGGCAAATAACGGCAGGATGATGAAACCAAGATTTGTTACGGCCGTATTGCATAACGGACGTGTTGTGAAGGATTATAACCCACAGGTAATAATCAATTCCCTCGCTTCAAAATCCACAATACGTAAAGCAAAGAAAATGATGGAGGGGGTTGTTGAGCACGGAACAGCAACAAACCTGAAAAATGCGGATTACAGGATTGCCGGCAAGACAGGAACAGCCCAGATAGCACAGGGCAAAAGCGGTTACCGCCAGGGTCCGAGGATGCTGTACCAGGCTTCTTTTGTAGGGTATTTCCCGGCTGAGAATCCTCTTTATTCATGCATTGTTGTTGTTAACTCACCATCAAACGGGGTTTATTATGGTAATGTGGTGGCAGGAACTGTTTTTAAGGAGATATCCGACCGTGTATATGCCACACGCTTCTTTCGTGATTATAAGCTTGAAAATAAGGGGATTGATCCTTCATATCCCGAAGCCGGCAATGGTTATCGTGCCGATATTAACGAGGTACTGAAGAACCTGGATGCCACGTACAGGAGAACTTCTAATAAGGAATGGGTGAAAACCCGCGAAAGCGGCGACACAATACGGTTAGCAGGTGTGGATGAAGAACCCGGGCTTGTCCCTGATGTGAGAGGCATGACTCTGAGAGATGCCATGTATCTCCTTGAAAGCCGGGGACTGCGGGTGAGGATAAACGGGAAAGGAAAAGTAATGCGACAGACACCGGCGCACGGAGCAAGATACTCCGACAATACTGTTGTAACTCTTGACATGAATCTGTGATATGAAGAGACTTGATGATATACTGGAAAATATAGATGTTATTTCTGTAAAAGGAGTAACAGACAGGGATATTTCTGTTATTGAGTTTGATTCAAGGAAAGTTACGAAAGGAGCTCTTTTTATTGCAGTGAAGGGTTATGTCTCCGATGGTCATAACTTTATTCCTGATGCCATCCGCTCAGGAGCTGTTGCTGTAATCTGTGAGAAGATACCTGCTGACGCCCGGGAAGACATTTGCTGGATTAAGACCGG
>DATFLA010000579.1:0-2379 GCA_035268305.1 Bacteroidales bacterium
GGTTTTTACCTTCATTGGCCCTTATGGATATAGTGAATTCACCAGCCAGTTCACCTGCATTATTGTATGCCGTAGTCCTTGATGTAAGTTTCTTTTCCCTGACCAGGACTTTATATAATGGTGCTCTTTTCCCGTCAGACAGCAGCTTTGCAAGGAAATCAAGAGCATAGGCATCTTTCTGGTAAGCCTGCGGTACCGGCCAAACCATAGTTATCTCAGGTACATTGGCGAAATTATCTTCGTGGTATATCTTTTTTGTCTTGTCGAGTTCGGGAACCATGGCACTTCTCGGACTCACCTCTCCATGTGATTTAATCTCTCCGAAATACTTGTTTATCAGTATTTTTGCTGTGTCGGGATCAAAGTCTCCCGCAAGAACAAGGGTTGCATTGTTCGGACCATAGAAATTATTATAATAGTTTTTCACATCGGTCAGAGTGGCATTTTTAAGATCTTCCATTTCACCTATTACTTCCCAGTTATACGGGTGCGTATCAGGATACAGGTTTTTACTTATGACATAATCTGTAAAACCGTATGGTGAGTTATCCTCGCTCTGCCTCTTCTCATTCTGGACTACATTTTGTTGTATGGCCATTGCCCTTTGTGTGACCGAGTTAATGAAAAATCCCATCCGGTCAGATTCGAGCCATAATATCTGTTCAAGGGCATTTTTAGGAAATATCTCGAAATATGATGTTACATCCCTTGATGTAAAACCATTATTTGAACCTCCTGCTCCTTCTATTACTTTGTCGAAGACTCCTGACGGAACATTTTCTGAACCACTGAAAAGCAGGTGCTCAAAAAGATGCGCAAAACCTGTTTTCCCCGGTGTTTCGCGACTTGAGCCCACATGGTACATAATATCATATGAAATGACGGGATCGGAATGGTCGGTATGTAATATTACCTGAAGCCCGTTTGGCATTGTGTATTTCTCATAAGAAATAATAAGTTTGTCGTCTGCCTTGTTCTTACTGCACGAAGAAAACAATATCAGAACTGCCAGCATTATTACCGGCATTAAAAATAATCGAATTCTGGTCATATTATGCTTTGTTTAGGTTAGGTGATTCTATGCTAATATTTTCAGCTTAACCCGGGTTAAGTGCTGTTATATTCAAAATTAAACAAAATTTCTTTAACCGCATATCGCTTTTTTAATGCTTGCTTCATGTGTCGCCCCTTCAGGGCTCAGTGTGTACGGAGGTGTTGTTTGTATCGGTGCTAACCGGGGAACGGCCACTCACTTCCAATGTTGAGCCCTGCAGGGCGACACATATAAAGCCTATTACTTAATATTTTTTATATTCTCCGGGGTATTCATCCAGTAATTATATGTTACTGGAGATTTTGCTATGCAATTCTTTTCAAGAGGCAAATATTTCATATAACAGCTGTCCTGAAAACTGATCTTCCTGTTATACTCCTCCACGAACAATTCCCTGTACTGGTACATTTTTTCCGGCTTCCTCTTATTAATCACATTTCCATTAACATCTTTGAGGTCTTTTATATCGAGCCAGACAGAATCCCTGAGTCCCTTGAGATTTTCGTGTGACAGTGTAAGATAGAGGGTTTTATCTGCTGCTCTTATGTTTAGTACTTTGAGTTTTGTATTGCTGACTTTTATATTATAATTTTCTTTATGGCAGGCTGATTCAGGATCTATTATATTATTGAATATGACTACTATCCTGTCACCTGCCTCATCCTGAGGATCCCAATATGATGAAGTAATCCTGAAGTAACTTGTATCGGTAGGATTGGTTACATAGAAGATATTGTTGAAGGATATATATTTTAAATACATATGCGGGTCGTTGATTTTATCATGCCCGTATTCCGTGTCTATGCTAAACATCAGCTCAGGGTCTTCATTCTTAAGCTTGTAATAACATGAGTATTCCAGCTTATAAATTGCGAAATCTCCGGGGTGAATAAAAATTGAACCTGAAACCGCAACAGCATTATTTAATATTCTCGACTTCCCGGTAAAGTCTATCTTATAAAGCATTATTTTATTATCATAAATCTCAACAGGGTCAGAAAAAAAATGATTATAAAGAAAATCATCCTTAAAAGTATTTACATATGAGAAAGACCTTACTTTGTAGTTACGGATTGCGTCATGAGCCATTAGAATGAAAAGTTCGTTTCCGTATTGGTCTCCCAGCTCAGCTTTTGGTATATACTTTTCGAAATTTTCTGATCCTGAAGGTTCATAATCAGAATAATATGGGGAAAGGTTAATCCTTGAAAAATCATCATTTTTGCGGAAAGACAGAAGCCTGTACCGGTCATTTACAGATCTTGTTTTAAAGCCATTGTCAAGTGTCTGGACAATTGCTTCATTCATGTTATAATAGTTTTTTC
>DATFLA010000580.1:0-4890 GCA_035268305.1 Bacteroidales bacterium
CTCACGAAAATCGTGATAACCTGTGACATCCTTACCCACTAGAGCCAGAACATCATTAAGATGGGATTTATCAACATCACACACGGCCAGTAGCCTGGTACCTTCGTAAGGGATGTGATTGCGTCCCATACCGCCTACACCGATAATACCTTTTGTAAGCTGATCGCTTGGTGCTGTGTAACCGGTACCACCAAGGACATACCTGGGGACAATTGTTAATGCCAGTGCTGCGGCTCCCGTTTTCTTAAGAAAACTGCGTCTGCCTGTTTTGTTTTCTTCCATGTATAGATGATTTTGATTTTATTAACCAGGTTTGATGATTTCCCGAACCAGGAATTCCTATGCAATTTGCAAGTTTTACCATCAAAATACAAATGGAAAAAGTTCTATTTTTTATAAACCAATAAGCATTAAAACCTGAATGACCGAAAATCAGAACCCTGCGTTTAATTTTTAACAAAGGGAATAAAAAAGAACCCCCTTCAGGATACGTGTATGAATTGTGGGTAGTTCACGCTTTGAAGGGGGATATTTTGCTCCGGAAATATTAGGGAAATGGGGAATGGGGAATCCGGAACAGACAAATCCGTCACTAAGATAGTGTGAAAATTACTATTTCACAGCAAACATCCTGTCTTTTGTATAAAGGTTAGACAATTTTGTATGAGCTACAACGGACTCCTGATAAAGTCAGCCTTAACAAATCTCCGTGCCGGAATAACTATATCATTTGCAGACTCTATTTCCCTTTTATCTTTTCAAGTAACTCGCCAAGCTTACTCCTGGAGATATTACATTTATAATCTGAACCATTTGCTGACAGGGTGCACTGAAGTTGCTTAGTGCTAATCTTCTTCAGGTAGTCAAGATTAATTATGAATGATCGCCCGATACGAAAAAACATGTCGGCAGATAACTCCTCTTCGACCTTTCCCAGGAGAATTGTGGCAGTCTCAATCCTGTTATTGCTAAGATGGAAAACGGAGTAATTTCCTTCTGCTTCAATATATACAATTTCTGCAGGGTCGATTACGCTTATACCGGAGATATTCCTTACAAGTATTTTCCGTGTGGTAGCATATAACATATCTGCATGCTGCTTCTGATCTTTTTTTCTGCGCTCAATACATCGCAGAAGGGATTCAGTCAGCCTGGCCGGGTCAACCGGTTTCAGCAGGTAATCAAAAGCTGCGTAATCAAATGCTTTGAGGGCATACTCATCATATGCTGTTGTAAAAACCACGAATGGACCTTCGAATTTAATTTTACGCAGATCGTCGAGTATTTCAAATCCGGTCTTTACCGGCATCTTGATATCAAGAAAAACTATATCAGGCTCCAGGCTTACGATAAGCCCAATTGCGTCGCCGGGATCGGTAGTCGAACCGGTTACATTTGCAAGGCCGCTTGCTTCAATTAGATTGTCCAGCAGGTGAAGAGATTCTTCTTCATCTTCGACAATAACTGCCTTCAGGGGAATAAATGTCATACTTATACACTTTTAATAGTTTTCGGCAGAATTCACAAGACTGAACTTATAGTCATCGGGAATTCTTATAATAACCTCAGTTCCGGATGCTTCTCCGTTATTTGTAAGGTCCTTTATATTTATACATGCCACATCTGACTTACCAGTATTCATTACATCGAAAAGACCGTTGATAATTTTCAGCCCGTGTCCTGTCCCCCCCGACTTGTGACGCGATGCAGCCGTCCGCCCTACCCCGTCATCTCTTATAATTATCTCAACAGCTCCTTCAGTTTTCCTTATTATTATATCAATTCGTCCTCCTTCTCTCCTGTTTTCAAATCCATGCTTTATCGAATTCTCCACAAAGGTTTGTATGGTCATCTTTGGTATCTCCAAATGCATGTTTACGTCGCTGTCTATAGATATATTGAAGCTGAACCTGTCTTTAAACCGCAGCTTCTGCATTTCACAATACTTCCTGACAAAGCTCAGTTCTTCAGCCAGTGATTTTACAAGTACAGGACTATCGTTCAGAACACTTCTCAGCAATCCCGACAACTTTGTAATATATGTATAAGCTGTTTCTTTTTCTCCTCTTATTATGAGTGACCCGACGGATGAAATTACATTAAATGTAAAATGCGGATCAAACTGGCTCAGAACAGAGCTCATTTGTAACTGTGACAATTCATTACGCAGTTTTTCCTTTTCAATTCTACGCTGCTGACGCCGGCGCATTATAAGGAAAGTAACTGAAATTGTCATCAAGAAGATCAGCAATATTGAACCAAAGAGGAATATTTTTGTCTGCCAGAATGCGGGAACAACCTCAAAATTCATAACAAGAGGCTTACTATTCTCCACCCCGTCGGCATTGGCGGCTATGAGCCTGAAGCTGTAGGAACCGGGAGGTAATTTCTCATATACAACAAACTGCTTTGATGAGGGCAGGCTCCATTTACTGTCATATCCCGACAGAAAATACTTGTAGTTTACTTTCTCAGGGTTAGAGGTTGATATACCTGTGAAAGTGATCTGTACCTTATTTTGAAACCTGTTGAGCCTGATATGGTCAGGCAGTTTGTAATAATAACCCTTTTTATCCACAGGGGACCAGGTAAGTGTATCGGTCTGGTAATAAAACCCGGTTATATGCATTTCCGGTGCCAGCCTGTTCCTGCGAAGCTTTGCCGGATCAAATACAACCACCTTGTCGGAGGTCAGGATCCAGAATATACCCTTGTTATCTTTGACTATCCCGTTATCAAGACAATCGCTTCCGGGAAATCCGTCAGTGTTATCAAATATCCTGAAATAACTTTTGTCGTTTTCGTAAAACCTGTCAAGGTCAATTATACAGATATCCGAGACCCTTCCAACAATAAGGTGAGACCTGTCCATAAGAAGGATACTGTTTGCAGGCTTGTTCATATCACCGGGCAAACCATGGACAAAATTCCGGGATGTTGAAGACTTATAAAAGAGGCCTTCCTCAGAAGTAACCCAAATACCTCCATAATGATCTTTTTCAAGAGTATAGGTATATCCCCCGGGAAGAGTGTTATCCTTTATCTGAGTAATTTTCCGCCTGTCGTATTTTAGCAGTCCGTGATGACCCGACAACCAGTAAAATCCACTGTCATCCTTTATTACACCTTCAATCACCCCAAGTCCATTATCTGTAAATTGTGGTAAAAGCTCAATATTTTTGTTTTTTATTACATACAATCCCCTGTCTGTTCCGAGCATTTTTAAATTCTCTTCCGGATCTTCATATATAATACATACCTGAAGCTTATCAGGAAATCCCCTGAGTCTTGAAAGTATCTTTCCGTCCCAGACTATTACACCTCTGTCTGTTGATAACCAGAGGTCACCGTTACTCATCAGCCTGCTCCCACGATAAAAAGCCAGTTTACCCTTGATAAACGATTTATATTCATTACGTTTCCTGAAAGACCTGCCATCGTATTCCACCAGGTCGTTAAAAAGAGAACCAAACCAGATATGCCCGTTTTTATCAGCTGCCAGGGCCCAGATACTCTTTGTATCAATCTCATCTTCTCCAAATGATGTGAATGCCGTTGAAAGAAGACGGTGAATATTTGTTTCAGAAGTCAGCCACAGGTTTCCTTCCCTGTCGGTATATGCAGTATTTGGTACAAAGTTAGGCTCTATGTGATTAACAAAATGCCCGTCAAAAAAAACAATATGGTTTTCCATACCGGGGATGTTGATCAGTACCTCAGGTTTTCCTGCTTCGTTAGTCAGTGGTCTAACCCTTACCCTGCCGTCATTATATTCATAAACATTATAATCTGCATATGCAAGGATCCTCTTCCCGTCATCCATTACGGCCCTGAAATTACCATCGGAAACTTTCCGGAGTAAATTGCCATTCCACAACCAGAGAGTACCATTAAAGCCGGTAATCAGGAAATCCCCTGTTCTTTTATTAAAGCAAACCGATGTCTTATTTAAGGTATCCAGAGAAAAACAGCTGCCTGAAAAATCAGTATATACGCCTTTAGAGAACTTAATTATTTTCGTTTTGCTTCTGTCCAGATGAGTTAAAAGATAAATATTACCATCATTATCAGTTGCCGGTATTGAATGGTCGAAACGATATTTTAAAGCATCCCCTGGCTGGGGATAAAACCTGAATTTTCTTCCTTTATATTCCGAGACACCCTGGTTGGAAACAACATAAATAATACTGTCTGATGTTTCCACCACGCAGTTAACAGCGTTTGAAGGCAGGCTGTCTTTCCTGTAATAGTTAATGAAATCAAGTCCGTCAAATCGCGACAGACCATTTCGTGTTGCTATCCATACAAAACCACGGCTATCCTGGAAAACAGAGATTGTCTGACTTTGAGGCAAACCATCAAGGGCATTATATTTCCTGAATGTATAATCCTGACCCGGAAGAGTATGGGAGAAAATTACAAAAAGTAATAATATACACAATAACCTTTTTACAAGGTTATTTTTTAGATTAATATAACAACTCGCAGGATACAACCAGGATTAGTTTAAGTACGCAACTTTCAAGATTATAAATATATCAAAACCAATTGAAAAAAATATAAGAACCCCCATCATATTGTAAATTTTTCTTTAAACGAAGAAAACAACAGATGGGGGTATTCAGGTTCCGGAGTTACAGGAAATTAGGGAATGGGGAAGAACTCCGGAACAGAGAAAATCATTCAATTTTATGTGTACTTACCATATTCATTTCTTTAAACTGTTATTCTGCATCTGGATTTTGTCAGACAATTTCATCATCAATTTAATTTCCTGCACCATTACCGGCACCCTGGTAAGTTCTTTGAACCTGTGTGCCTGATAAGTATATCCGCAATACGGAGATTTACCGGAATCAATCCGGGGAAGCCATCATAGTAAACACAACT
>DATFLA010000581.1:0-2545 GCA_035268305.1 Bacteroidales bacterium
TGACAGAATTGCCGCTTTCCTTTTTTCCCCCTGTTACCGAAGTAAAATGACGTGTTTTTCTTTCTCCCTCATAATGCCAGGGGAGCCAGCCCAGGAAATTGCCTTTGTAGTTGGGTACCATAATAGGCAGCTCATAGTTCATAGGAGATAATTCGTATTCGAAATAAACAGGGAAACTGTCATCGGGCCAGAGAAAGACTTCAACAACATCCTCTTCCCAGAGGTTGAGATTATCGGCAGTCATTGTGCTCGTAAGCTTTTTGTCTTTGCAGTCATACAGGAGATATATCCCGGTTCCGGAATACAAAATTTTTACTCTCGTGTTATATCCTGTTGTATCCCCGCTTCTTTGAATAAGATGTATCCATCCGGTGTTGTTCCAGGCACTATTATCACCCGAACCGGTTATTGTAAAATCATTGCATCTTTTAACTATGACCGAATCAGCCGGAGAACCGGATAAATTAAATCCTGTAAAAAGGACGGTTACAAGAAACAGGATACTCAGTAAAGCAACCCTGCCAGATCTGTTTGCAGCTTTTGTTATATATAAAAATTTCATACGATATTTTTTAACAGGCACTTATATTATCTGTGTATTAAGATCGTTGTTCGGGAAGAATATCTGAAATTACTATAAAATAGTAACAGCTGCAATTTTTCTTCAGATATAAATTTTATTAATTACTGACCCGATTTAGAACAAAAACCGGTATTTTTCGTTTAATAGTTTCAGAGATAACCAGTACACGCATAAAATTGCAGGCTTTTAAAGGCGAGAGTGACTTCCGGTTTAATTTTTTGCTGTGTGCTGTTTTTAATTATACAATTATTTGTTATTTCGTATAACGTAAATAAAAAATTGTTATAAGAAATAGTAACCGGGGAATGATTATTAATTTAAAACAACCACTATGAAAACAAAAATTCAGATTATTAAGGGTTTAGCTTTTATTGTTCTTGCAACTATGTTGTTTACAGGCTGTAAAAAGGATTCGGCCACATCAGATTCCATCGTAGGCACATGGACAACCGGAACGCCAACCTTTACTGCAACCGTGGGAGACAAAACAATTGATCAGTATTTTGTTGATGTAGCCGGATTGTCAGCTGCTGAAGCACAGCAATATACTGCACTGTTTAACCTGATGTTGCAGCAGCAGTTTACCGGAACCATCCAGATAAAGGAAGACGGAACCTATACTGCTACATTAGGAGGGTCTGCAGAGACCGGAACCTGGGTACTCAGCGATGATAAAAAGACGCTTACAATAACACCTGACGGAGCCGACCCTGTTACAGTAAATATAGTTGAACTGACATCAAGCCAGATGAAAGCCAATATTTCAGAATCGATACAGGAAGATCTTAATGGGGATAATGTGGATGAAACTGTTTCAATTGAAGTTGAAATGACATTTACAAGATCCTGATATTTAATATTATAATCGGGGAGGGTCTTAAAGGGAATTTTTCTTTTGGGACCCTCTTTTTTATTTATGCCTGCCGGTATTGTATAATCCTGATTTAGATCATTATTAATATTATGGATGCCCTCTATATTGCATTTTAATATTTTTTAATGACCACCGGGCCGCAGTTTCAATTATATGTGAATGCATATGCCCTGTTAATCAGAAGATAATCTTTATGAGAAAAGCCGGAGGAGAATTTGAAAACTCGTGGGGAAACCAGGTACGTGCAGAATCTTATGCAAAACTTGAATTCCCCAACACTTATTATCTTGCTTACCGCGATCTGCCGGAAATTATTGAAAAACATGTGAAGGGTAAAAAAGCAGTTGATTTCGGATGTGGCACCGGGAGGTCGGCAAGATTTATTAAAAACCTGGGGTTTAGTGTCACGGGGATCGATATCTCTTCTGATATGCTGGCTATTGCAAGACATAAAGATCCGGAAGGAGACTACAGCCTTGTTACAAACGGGCAGTACTCTCATCTTGGGAAAGAGACATTTGATCTTGTTCAGGCTATTTTCACATTTGATAATATTCCCGGCTGGGAAAACAGGATAAATATCCTGGAGAATCTTGCGGATCTCCTTAAGCCAACCGGAACCCTGATTATGCTTGATTCAACCCCTGAACTGTATACCCATGAATGGGCCTCCTTTTCAACTGAACAATTTACGGATAACCATACAGCAAAAACAGGTGATATTGTCAGGGATATAATGCTCGATGTGGATGACAGGAGACCGGTTGAAGATATTTTCTGGACTGTACCGGACTATCATAAAATGTTTGAGATGTCAGGCCTTGAACATGTAGCGACCTATAAGCCCCTCGGGCGAATGGATGAGCCTTTTAAATGGGTCTCTGAACTCATGATTGCACCGTGGATGATCTTTGTCCTTCAAAGGAAATCCTGAACATCCCGGTGTCGTTCTTTTTATTCCCCTGTTTTGATTATCTTGTATTTGATTTTTAAGCAGGTCAGGGACCTTTTCCAGGCGGAAAGCATTCCATGCCCGTGCTGTTGTCATAAACTCTTTAAAACACTCTGAAATGAGAAATTCTGACAGG
>DATFLA010000582.1:0-4492 GCA_035268305.1 Bacteroidales bacterium
CTTTTCAAATGACACAAATTCATCTCCCTCTTTTTCCACAGTAACCTCTAGCAACTTACGCCTGTCACCCCTGATAACACCGGCTACCTTGCCGCTGACAGGAGATACGAACTTTATCTCTGGCCTTTTTTTGTCATGAAAAAGAGGTGTACCAGCCTTTACACTGTCGCCGGTTTTAACATCCAGCTTTGGTGTCAGCCCCGGAAAATCCACAGGCCTGACTCCATACAGAGAAGAATGGTACCCGGGAACCAGAACCTTTTCTGCTTTCCCGCCAATTTTGATGTCAAGTCCCCTTTTTAGTTTTATTGATGATGACATATTTTTATGTTATAACTGTTTGTAACCAGTTTGTTCTGTTATTTTGTTAACAAAAGAAGTACAAAAGTATAAATACATTATCATATTTGCATAAAAGTGTCAAATATGATACAACATTTCTTTAATTTTATAGTTTTTAACGAGTCATCTAATATATAAAATTAGAATTAATGTTCCCGAAGGAAACCGGAAGGATTAAACAAACCAGCCTTTTTTTAACATTTTTAATGCGGATATTACTTATTACAATTACGGCCATATTAAGTATCCCTTCACTAAATGCTCAACAAAATAAATCCGATTCACTTCTGTATACAAATCATATTTTTGCCAAAGACATAAAGACAGTCCAGTTGTACAAAGAAGGCTGGAATCTTTCATACCCCATTATCAGGCTAAAAAGTGATGAAAAACTTGTTCTTGGATTTGATCTTATGGAAAATCAGTCGCAATCGTATTATTATACTTTTATCCATTGTGATAAGGACTGGAATAAATCAGATATATTTAAAAATGAATACCTCACAGGATTCCCCGAAAATCCTATCGATGACTACCAGGCTTCTTTCAACACAACTGTAAACTATTATCATTATAGCCTGACCTTCCCAAATGATAACGTATCCTTCAATCTTTCAGGAAACTACATACTTGTTGTTTATCCATATGACAATCCTGATGAACCGATAATAACAAGACGGTTCATGGTTTCAGAAGATGCCATGCAGATAAATATAAATGCACACAGACCTCTTATGACAAGTGAGACCAATACAAGTCAGCAGATAGACTTTACAGTCGATTACTCAGGGATGAATATTATCAACCCGTATGTCAATATCTATGCATTCATCCTTCAAAATGGCAGATGGGACACCGACAAAAGGAACCTGAAACCAGATTTTTATGGCAACGGGGTACTGAAATACAATACCTTATCTGATAAAAATATTTTCCCGGGAGGCAATGAATTCCGTTATTTTGATATAAAAAGTATTCGTTACCAGAGCGAATATGTTAAGAATATTGATTATGCCATGGGGAAATATAATGTCTACCTGTATCCGTCGGAGAACCGCGAGTACAAACCCTACTTCTACTGGAAGGATTTTAACGGAAAGTACCTCATTGCCTACCAGGAAGGGAGAAGACCAGACATAGAAGCCGATTATGTAAATGTTTATTTCACACTTCCCTCCGAATACTTGATAAAAGACGGTAATGTTTACGTGGCAGGTGCCCTAAACGACTGGGAATGTAACAGTAACAATATAATGACTTACAATGCGGAAGGGAAACAATATGAATGTACGATGTTGCTGAAACAGGGGTGGTATAATTATGAATATGAATTTCTAAAGAAGGGGCAGAAGCACGGTTCATCAGGAATGTTTGAAGGAAACCATTACGAAACAGAGAATGACTATATCGTACTTGTGTATTACAGGAATCCCCTCGAACGTTACGACAGGGTTGTTGGTACAGCAATAGCAAATACCCTTAATAATCTCAGCAACTAATGCTTCTTATGTGTATCGATACCATGCAGCATCTGTATGGTGTGCTCAAGCGTTTTGAGTATCTCATCCATATATTCACCCGCTGCCCGAACCGATCCGGGGACTGTATATATAAGAGTATTATTGATGATGCCTGCCACTCCCCTGCTTAAAAGTGCATTGGGTTTTTCCCATCCGTATTTCACCCTGATAAATTCCATAATACCCGGAATTTCTTTCGAAAGCAATGGTCTTACTGTCTCAACTGTTATATCTCTCGGGCCAATACCTGTTCCGCCGGTAGTAAAAATTATATCAAAGTCCGGCACAGACTTAAGCAGCATATCCTTCAGCATATCTGCCTCATCAGGAAGGACAGCCACTTCAATTTGGCCTTTCCAACCTGCTCCCTTTAAAAACAACTCAGCCTTATCCCGTACAAGCGGGCCACTAAGATCTTCATATTCACCTTTGTAAGCCCTGTCGCTCAGGGTAATGATCAGTATGTTCAGATTACCGGGCAGATTCATCTTTTGATTTTTTCGACAAGGGTTACATTGTCAATTACCATATTACTGTCGACAGCCTTGCACATATCCCATACTGTAAGAAGGGCTACACTAACAGCTGTAAGAGCTTCCATTTCGACACCCGTTCTTCCTGAGCACCTTATCTCACTCTCAGCCAGAACTCCCGTTTCATCTTCAGACATTTTCACCCTTACATTATCAAGTATAATGTTGTGGCATAAGGGAATCAGGTACGGAGTTTGTTTGGCAGCGCTGATGCCTGCCAGCTGTGCCACTGTGAGAACATCTCCTTTCTTTATGAGGTTTTCATGTATCAGCCTGATTGTCTCTGCAGCGAGAGTGATATGTCCCCTGGCCCTTGCTATCCTTACCTGTATCTCTTTGTCGCCAACATCAACCATTGTGGCTTTGCCATGTTCATCGGTATGTGTCAGGTGTTTCATAGATTAATAATTTAGATTACTTAAGGTTCACGTTTATCCTCCTATATTATAAAAAGCTCCTGTACTGTTTACAGTACCACACCTGGGTTTATGTTCCAGGGCAAGGGCAAGGGCTTCTTCATACCCCAGCTCCCGGATATTGTAACCAAGATTATTGAAAAGGCATGGTTTCAGCCTTCCGTTTGCCGTAAGCCGTAACCTGTTACAAAGAGTGCAGTTGCCACCAGTTCCTCCTTCTACTGCATAGAAACGTCCTTTTTCAAGATCCATCTGCCTGATATATCTTATCACCAGGCCGTTTTCTTTGCAGAACCTTGTTACCTGCACTGCATCCGGCTCATCAGCTGATTTTTCAACAACACAGTTTATCTTTAGCGGTGTCAGCCCCGCATTCTTTGCTGCTTTAATGCCTTCAAGAACATCTTCCAGGTTGCCTGTCCTTGTTATCTTCCTGAACTTATCAGGATCAAGGGTATCGAGGCTGATGTTGACACGCATGAGCCCGGCTTTTTTAAGATCAGCAGCATAGTCCTTCAGCAGAATGCCATTAGTTGTCATCGAAAGGTCGGTGATGCCGCTAATGGCCGACAACATTTCTACAAGTGCCACAACACCTTTTCTCACAAGCGGTTCACCTCCTGTTATCCGTACCTTGTTTATACCTCTCGATACAGCAAGTGCTGTAAAATCCCTGATCTCATCGTATGTCAGTATATCTTCATGCCTTAACAGTTTTATCCCTTCCGCCGGCATGCAGTATATACACCTGAGGTTACACCTGTCGGTAACCGAAATACGAAGATAGTTTATCTCCCTGTTATAAGAATCGTACACTTACTACTTCCCCTTTCTCTAATTTATGTTTTCCAATTTTCAATGCTACCAAACCATCAGCTGCAGCAAGTGAAGACACATGGCCTGAACCATGATATTCAACCGGCAATACGTGACCATCGCCTGTAATTCCTACAGGTATCCATCCCATCCTGTCGGCGGCTTTTCGCGTGAATAAGCTCTCCATCTGCAAAGGAACAGTAAGTGGTTTATAATCGTTCCCCATCATTTTAAGCAGAAGAGGTTTAACTAGTAACTCAAACTGAACGAAAGACGAAACAGGATTTCCCGGCAGGCCAAAAACGAGAGCATTACTATGTACTCCGAATGTTGTTGGTTTTCCCGGCTGCACCTTAACCCGTGAGAACAATATCTTCACTCCGGCTCTTTCCATTACCGAAGGGATGAAGTCAAAATCACCCATCGAAACACCTCCTGTTATAAGCACAATGTCACTGACTGACAATGCTTCCTTAAGCATCCGCAGGGTCTCCTCCTCGTTATCACGTGCAATGCCAAGGTATTTTCCTGTCGCACCGGCTTTTTCCACCTGCGCCATCAGCTGGTAGGCATTGGAGTTACGGATACCGGCTATTCCAGGTTTCTCCGACGGTTCAACAAGTTCATCACCCGAGCTGATAACAGCTATTCGTATTTTACGGCTCACCCTTACACTGGTACAACCCACTGTGGCCATTATGGCTATATCGCGGGGTTTTACAAGGGTCCCCTGCTCCAGTACAATTTCACCCGTTTTCACATCCTCTCCCCTGAGAGATATATTCTCTTTTGTAAAAGACCCTGTATACCTGACTTTCCCTGGTGCGGACTGTTCCGAATACTCTACCATAAATACTGTATCGGC
>DATFLA010000583.1:0-3045 GCA_035268305.1 Bacteroidales bacterium
AAAATCTGTATCTGTTTTTTTAGTATATATTACCGGTGGGTGTGAAACAATTTTTTTGAAGTCTGTCTGAAAAATATTATTCCGACGCCATATGCTGTGCCTTTAGTGTTATTATCATAACTTACATTAACACCTGGACCGATTGTCCAACCCTTATTCAGGTCGAACTCAAAAGAGGTTTCAAAAGTAATAACACTTGACCGCTGGTACAACACATCCAGCGTAAGCGACTTACTGCCATGAAGATTCATCCGGCAGCCTCCCAGCAATCCATAATCAAGGCTGTCTGTTGTTAAGCCTTTTTTTGATTCGCCATAGGCATTAAAATATAACACACCACGCGGAAGGTCCTTTGCAACGATAAATGTTACCACAACATTTGTTTTCAGTCCCCGCACAATAAAAGGGACGAGCAAGGATACCATGCTGGAGATTGTAGGAAAACCATCATGTTCCCATGTCCACCTCTGAAGCCACGATAAACCCATCGACCTCTCCACATCTGTTATACCTTCTCCGGCATCAAGTGCCGGTACAATCAGGCTAAAAAGGCTGTTCCGCATGAACCCTCTTTCATAAGGTGTGTATCCCAGGTTAAACTGGTAATGATACTGGTTACCGGATTGTGCCGATCCGGATAATGAATAAAAGGGCATCCGTGGAGGAGCCGGCTGGCCATCCGAAACTGAATTAAACGACACATCAGTCTGGAAGTCTGTAATACTGTCCTGCAGCAGATAACTCCTTTTTAATTCAGAAACTCCGTTAAGCCCCTGTGCAAACACGCGGCAGCCTGAAAATAAAAGTATGACCGTAATTAAATTCTTCATTCAAAAAATCCTGGCTTTATATGTCTTATGGTCTTATAATATAACAATAAGAAGAGTTTTTGTTCAATCAAACAAGCACTTTGGAAGGCATTATATCCAGACTGGTATATACGAACCAAATTGAAACTGGTACGTTAATCATACAGTGATGAATCTGTAAATTTGCGACGGCACTGTAACAAAAAAGCAGGCAGATGATGTAGCAAAAGGATTCTTTCCTAATTTTATAACGTATTTAACATATCAATGAAATGAAAATCAATAATAACAATGAGATATATGCTGCCGATGTAGATATGGCAGGAGCAAAAGATGTTAAAATGAAGATACTCATTGGTACTGAAGAGGAGTCAGATAATATAATAATGAGACATTTCTTTATTGCACCGGGTGGCAACACCCCGTATCATCAGCATAATTACGAACATGTTATAAAGGTGGAGAAAAACAAAGGCATTGCGGTTGACGAAAATGGAGAGGAACACGAAATAAAAGCAGGCCAGAGTCTTTTTGTCAGACCCAACGACCTGCATCAATTCAAAAATCCTTATAACGAGGTATTTGAATTCATTTGCATTATCCCTAACCCAATGAATATTAAGTAAGGATTAGTTACCTGACTCTGTCTTTTCCTCATTGTCTTCTTCTTTCTTGAGATGCATACCGCACACCGGGCAGTCACCCGGCTTGTCGTATGTCTTATCTCCTTCACAATGCATCGGACAATAGTACTTTGATTCTTTTTGGTCTTCTTTTGCTTTCATGATATTATCTGTTTCTGTTATACATTCCCATTCCATTTCCTGGTCCCATCATTCCGTTCTGATTGTACATATGCCCCATATAATTCATCATCATATTATTATGGTACATAAGATTTACCATATCACGACTGAAAGTTGAATCGGTAGCTGCCACACTGATCATGTTACCCATCATTGTTCTTAGCAGCCCGGGATTATGCTTCATAAGGTATAACATTTGTTCCTGGTTCATAACCGGGTACTGGCCTTTGCCCCATGCCGCATCTTTACCTCCTGTTGTGTCATTACCATAATACATCATCATCGCATACCTGTTGTTATGCATATCCTGCATAAACTCCGCCATAAGATGAGGATTGTTAAGAATTGTATTGAAGATCTCCTGGCGGGTTTCCTTCTTTTCCAAAAGCCCTTTGACATCTGTGGTCTGCTGCATTGAGCTTAGAGATATGACAGTCAAAAGTGAAAATATCCATATAAATGCTTTCATGATTTTCGATTTTAAAAGTTTATTACCTTAGGTTATGTTATAATAACCTGGAATAATTACATTTTCTATTACATCCTTCTGCCCTGAAAACATGCTACTGTCCAAAGTCAGGGTTTTACTGTTTAATGTCAGAGTCCTGTCAGCAGGCTATCCACGGATAACCTGTTTCTTTTCTTCAAATTCTTCCCTGCTTATCTCTCCCCTGGCGTATCTTTCTTTAAGAATATCAAGGGCTGATTTTCCTGTATTTACTGTTGTATTGTTCTGGTTAATAACCTTTATCACAAGCCAGATCACAACTCCAAGGATGAGCAGACCTATTATCCAGCTCCATCCCATTCCTCCGTAAAAATGATACATTCCGTACATAATAATTTAAGTTTTAATTGTTGATGTAAAGGTACACTTCAAACAGAGTGTCTGCGTTACAGAATTTTAAGAGAGATTTATACCTTTTACAGGTCAGATAATCCTATCTATAGTCTGCCTCTTATTGTATGCGATCTCTTTAAAATGTGTTGGAGTAAGACCAGTGACCTTCCTGAACTGGCTTGAAAGATGAGCAACACTGCTATAACCGAGCCTGAACGCAATTTCACTTAAGGAAAGCTCATTATACGTCAAAAACTCCTTTGCTCTTTCAATCTTCTGAAGAATAAGGAAATGTTCGATAGTGGTTCCTGTGACCGAAGAAAACAGGTTGCTCAGATAATTATAATTCTTATGAAGTTTTGATTCAATTATTTGTGAATGATTGTATTTGGGTTCATCCTCGCTGTAATGAACCATTTCTATAATAAGTGTTTTGATTTTTTCTATTATCTGCTGATTATTGTTTTCAATTATTTCAAACCCGATTTTCCGAAGGTTTTTACCTATCTCTTCCAACTCCTCCCTGCTCATTTCATGAAGCACATCCACTTCACCCAGTATTACTGATTCCGGATCATACCCGGCTTCC
>DATFLA010000584.1:0-4494 GCA_035268305.1 Bacteroidales bacterium
AGCAGTCCGACCTTTGTATGTGCCTCAGCAAGTGCATAATCTATATCGGCCCTCAGTGTATGCAGTGGAATACGACCCTCTTTGTACGACTCGTTTCTTGCCATTTCAGCTCCTCCCAGTCGACCCGAGATCATTATCTTAACACCTTCAGCGCCCATGCGCATTGTTGAAGCTATCGACATCTTTATCGCACGCCTGTAGGAGATCTTGCCTTCCAGCTGACGGGCAATATTGTTGGCAACTATATTGGCATCCAGTTCCGGACGTTTAACTTCGAAAATATTGATCTGAACCTCTTTCTTAGTGATCTTCTTGAGTTCTTCCTTGAGCTTGTCAACTTCCTGTCCGCCCTTACCGATTATGATACCCGGCCTGGCCGTGTTAACAGTAACTGTTATAAGCTTGAGAGTTCTCTCAATGATAATTTTCGAAATGCTTGCTTTTGCGAGCCTGGCATTAAGGTATTCCCTTATCTTGGTGTCTTCTACCAGTTTACCGGAAAAATCTTTTCCACCATACCAGTTCGAATCCCAACCTTTGATTATTCCTAACCTGTTGCTTATCGGATTAACTTTTTGTCCCATCTATTTTATTTTGATGTAGTTTCAACTTTCTTATTCATACTGTCCAGCACTAGCGTAACATGATTGGATCTTTTCCTGATCCTGTAAGCCCTACCCTGAGGTGCTGTCTGCAGTCTTTTCAGTGTACGGCCTCCGTCAACATGAATATTCTTAATGTAAAGATTACTTTCCTCTATCCTTACACCTTCATTCTTCGACTGCCAGTTTGCAATTGCAGATAAAAGCAATTTCTCGAGCCGGCGTGAAGCTTCCTGCGAACTGAATTTAAGTACGTCAAGTGCCCTGTTAACCTCCATTCCACTGATAAGGTCCGTTACAAGTCTCATCTTGCGCGGTGAAGTAGGACAGTTCCTGAGGATCGCCTGGTATCTGGTTTTGGCAGCCTCTTTTCTCTTTTCAGCTGTATTTCTCTTTCTTGCACCCATTTCTTAGTGTTTTTCAATGTTTACATTACTATTTATTACCAGAGTGACCCCTGAAAGTACGTGTAGGTGAAAATTCTCCAAGCTTATGACCTACCATATTCTCGGTAATGTAAACGGGGATAAATTTGTTCCCGTTATGAACTGCTATAGTATGTCCGACAAAATCAGGTGAGATCACTGATCTTCTTGACCATGTTTTGATCACTGATTTCTTCTGTCCTTCATTCATTTCAAGAACTCTCTTCTCAAGCTTAAAATCAATGAACGGTCCTTTTTTAATTGATCTACTCATAATATATCAGCTATTTTTTTCTTCTTTCAATTATATGTTTTGCAGAGTATTTCTTAGCATTCCTTGTTTTGTAACCTTTGGCAGGAATACCTTTGCGCGACCTAGGATGGCCACCTGATGCTCTTCCTTCACCACCCCCCATAGGATGATCGACAGGGTTCATTACAACACCTCTCACCCTCGGACGACGGCCCTGCCAGCGTGAACGACCGGCTTTACCTGATCTCTCGAGGTTATGGTCGGCATTTGATACTGTACCTATAGTAGCCCTGCAGCTTGTCAGTATCATTCTCGATTCACCCGAAGGAAGCTTAATAACTGCATACTTCCCATCGCGGGCTGCCAGCTGTGCATATGTCCCGGCACTGCGTGCCAGCGCTCCGCCTTTACCCGGCTTAAGCTCAATATTATGAATAATGGTTCCCAGAGGTATATCGCTAAGGAAAAGTGTGTTCCCTATCTCAGGAGCAGCTTCCCTGCCCGAAAGAAGGGTCTGACCGACCTGAAGACCGTTAGGTGCAATAATATATCTCTTCTCGCCATCCTGATAAACAACAAGTGCGATCCTCGATGAACGGTTGGGATCGTATTCAATCGTTTTTACTGTAGCGGGCATCCCATCTTTCTCCCTGAGGAAATCGATAACCCTGTACATCTTCTTGTGACCGCCGCCGATGTACCTCATAGTCCTTTTGCCGTTACCATTCCTTCCTCCTGATTTTTTCAGCGGTCGAAGCAAGGATTTCTCCGGCTCGGTACTTGTGATATTCTCAAAAGTACTTACAATTTTGTGTCTCTGACCTGGTGTTACAGGTTTGATTTTTCTGACTGCCATACTGCTTATTAAATATTGCTATAGAAATCAATTGAATTCCCTTCTGCCAGGGTAACCACAGCTTTCTTCGTAGCTGTTGTTCTGCCAACCAGTAAACCTGATTTAGTGTTACGGGTCTTGACTTTACCTTTATAACGCATTGTGTTTACCGACTCAACAGTTACATTATAAAGATCTTCAACGGCCTTTTTTATCTGTAGTTTGTTAGCATTCCTGGCAACAAGAAAACCGTAGCGATTAAATTTATCGCCGTCCTTTGTCATCTTTTCCGTTACTATCGGTTTAAGCAAAATATTCATCACTCAAGTTTTACTAGTTTTCAAATGTTGCCTGCAAAACGTCAACTGCGCTCTCTGTGAGTATCAGTTTTGAAGCTCTCATTATTTTATAAGTGTTTAGTTCACTGGCAATTACGACTTCAACTCCCTGTATATTTCGGGTTGACAAATATATATTATTATTTTGTTCCGATAAAACAAATACCGATTTTTTATTGGTAAAATTCAGATTGTTCCCGATTTTGATGATCTCCTTTGTTTTAGGAGCCTCGAGAGTGAAATCTTCAAGAATAATAATATTGTTGTCTGATGCCTTATACGAAAGTGCTGATTTCCTGGCTAATTGCTTAACTTTTTTATTGAGTTTGAAGCCATAGTACCTTGGTTGCGGGCCGAACATACGACCACCTCCGCGAAACAGGGGGTTCTTGATACTTCCTGCACGGGCAGTACCTGTACCTTTCTGCCTCTTCAGCTTCCTTGTACTTCCTGCCACCTCGCCACGTTCCTTCGATTTATGTGTACCCTGCCTCTGGTTGGCCAGGTACTGCTTTGTATCAAGGTAAATGGCATGGTCGTTAGGTTCAATACCGAAAATTGAATCATTAAGATTTACTTTCCTTCCGGTTTCCTTACCACTGATATTAAGAATCGCTAATTCCATTATTTTGTAATTATTACGTAACCACCTTTCGGACCGGGGATTGATCCTTTTACAATTAATAAATTATGTTCGATCATGCGTTTCATTATCCTGACGTCCATCGATCTAACCTTCTTACCGCCTGTACGACCGGCCATTCTCATTCCCGGAAGTACTCTTGACGGAAATGAAGAAGCTCCAAGTGAACCGGGTGCTCTTCCCCTGTTATGCTGACCATGAGTCTGATCCCCGACACCGCCGAAGCCATGACGCTTTACAACACCCTGGAATCCTTTACCCTTTGACCATCCTCTGACATCAATCATGATATCCGGATCAAACAATGAAGCTGTAAGCACCTCACCTACCTCAACCTGGCCTTCTTTAAAACCATTGAACTCCATGAGCTTTCTCTTTGGTGTTGTATTGGCTTTCTTAAAATGGCCCATTTCAGCTTTTGTGGTGCGTTTTTCTTTTTTATCCTCGAATCCGAGCTGTACAGCAAAGTAGCCGTCATTTTCCACTGTCTTGATCTGTGTCACAACACATGGTCCGGCCTGCAGCACCGTACACGGAACATTCTTTCCGTTCTCATCGAACAGAGAAGTCATTCCTATCTTTTTACCAATTAATCCCTGCATCTCTTTTTACTTTACTGATTTCACACTTTTATTTCTACTTCAACTCCGCTTGGAAGCTCAAGTTTCATCAATGCATCGATGGTCTTTGGTGTTGAGCTGTAAATATCAAGCAACCTTTTATAGGATGACAGCTGAAACTGCTCTCTTGCTTTCTTGTTAACAAACGGGCTACGAAGAACTGTATAAATCTTTTTGTGGGTCGGAAGCGGTATAGGCCCGCTGACAACTGCACCAGTAGATTTCACTGTTTTTACGATCTTTTCGGCAGATTTATCCACCAGGTTATGATCGTAAGACTTCAGTTTAATTCGAATTTTCTGACTCATCTTTTAAAGAATTTTTCCTTTTGCTACTTCTACAATTCTGTTTGATATTTCTGCAGGTACCTTTTCATAGTGAGAGAACTCCATCGTTGAAGTTGCTCGTCCGGAGGTAAGGGTTCGCAGTACTGTAACATACCCGAATTTCTCTGCCAGAGGTACTTTAGCCTTAATAACCCTTGCGCCTGCTTTCGATTCCATTCCTTCCACTCTTCCCCTTCTCCTGTTGAAATCGCCGATGACATCACCCACATATTCTTCAGGAGTAACAACTTCTGTAGACATGATAGGTTCCAGCAGTACAGGATTGCATTTTACTGCAAATTTCCTGAATGCCTGCTTGGCTGCAATCTCAAATGAAAGCGAATCAGAGTCAACCGGATGGTAGGAACCGTCTTTTAATGTAATTTTTAAACTATCAAGTGAGAATCCTGCGAGCGGACCATTATCCATAGCTTCGCGGAATCCTTTTTCAA
>DATFLA010000585.1:0-3755 GCA_035268305.1 Bacteroidales bacterium
TTTACCGCCTGAGCCGTTCAGGCTTGTGCGTGAAGTATCAACTCCTAGATATGAAGCATCCGGACGCTGGTAATACCGTGCTGAAGACTCCTGTAAAGCAGTAATAGCCCTTGTACTTCCATTTACGCTGCTACCCAACAACCTTGCATCAATATAAAATTCTTTATCGTGCCAGTAATGCAACAGGTCGAGACCTCCTGTATATGCATCCCTGCTGAGAAAATCGAGCGACTGATCATTTAAAAAACGATTCACGGAAGTAAGCATACCGCCAAAGATAGTAGTCCCTGATTTATTCCCTTTCTGGACACGTACCACTGTATAGCTGGTTAGTGGTTCAACCTGTTTCCTTGTTATCTCCCCACCGGTATTACTCAACCGTGCTTTCTCTCCAGCCGTCATACTGTGAATAAGTCCGATGGACAGTCCGTTTGAAGTAGTTCCGCTGAATTTAACTGCGCTAAGAATAGCCGTACTCTCGGGCGATTTAACAAAAGTTGTATCATCGGGATGATATTTCAGTGAAGGAGCATGGCCTATCCTTCTTGAATAAAAAAGACTCTGGTCATCCAGTTTGTAATCAAAGATTGTTAAGCCCTCAAGAAAAAAAGGTCGTTTTTCCTGGTAAAATGTTTCGAATGCGGTAAGATTCATCACCGAGGGATCAGATTCCACCTGTCCAAAATCCGGATTAGCGGTCAGATTGACAGTGAAGTTACTTGAAACACCGATTTTTGCATCCAGACCGGCATTCCCTTTCCACTCTCTCCCATTCTTTGTAAAGGGATTCCCCGGCTGAATCTGCATTGTATTGAGTTTCCCAAGGACAAAAGGTAAAACTTCGATTCTCCTGGATCGTTTCAGATCATTAAGTCCTTTTAAAACACCGACATTATAAAGCATGCCGGGACTGTTTTTATATTGTTTCTCCCAGTTGTCATTTTCTGAAATACGAGAAATCCCTCTCCACACATGCATACCCCAAACCTGATCCTTCTTATTACTGTATCTTAACTGGCTTAATGGTATCTGGTATTCGGCCACCCAGGCCGAATCTTCAATTCCTGTTTTAACCTTCCATACAGCATCCCAGTTAAAATCGAATTTGAAAGGATTATAAAGTACCACATCAATCTTCTGTCCCCATGCTGTAACAGTGAACTCAAACCCTGTCCTGTGATCATTGTAACTGTCAAAAGCAACTCCGACCATATCGCCAACATGTTTATCCCTTACTCCTGACCGTCTTATTATTTTATCCGGTTCACTATCATAAGCCCGTATAGCTATATAAAGGTTTTTATCATCATACTGAATATTAAATTCTGTGGGAAAAGTAGGCTTTTCATTTTCATTCGGAGTCCATTGATAAAATCCACCCGCCCATGTACCCTTTTGCCAGCATGCATCGTCAAGACGACCGTCGGTCACAGGTGGTGGAGTGGATAACCGGCTTGTTATGTATACAGGAGGTTTGTAAGGAAACTGCAGGGCCGTATCCTGCTGAATCTCTTCATTCCGGACATTTGCTTTTGAAGGCATAAATAAAGCTATTAAACAAATTCCGGTTAACAGGTATCTGGTGTAGAATGCCCCGTAATTGTGTTTAGGATTACTTCTCCTGTTGTCCTTTTTTTTATACATAAAATAAGTCAATAAAATAAAGCCTCAGAAAGGCAAGAAATAATTCAGTGAGTTCCGGGTTAAAATATTATAGGATTCTGTTCAATAAACATAACACATTATCTTCCCCTAACCAAAATCTTCTTTAATTAATCCTGCGATCACCACCTAATTTATTATATTATAAAACCAAATGCAAAAAATTATTACAATAGCAGCTTCCCAGTCTTATAAGCTGGTAGAATGAAAACGCCTCTTAATAAAAAATAGTAACTTTGAATGTGCGTGGGCATGCAGACTTTCTGTTGAAATGAATACCACATCATTTTCCCGATGAATGAAAGCAAGTACAGCAGTAAGAGAACAATAAGCAGACGGGAGTTTGCCGTAAAAGGTATTATTGCTGTTACCGCTCTCGGACTGGCAGGTACAGGAGGGTATTTTATCCTTGGCGATGAACAGACAAAAATGTATTTAAACTATCACCGTATGGGGCATTGTGCACCATCGGTAATGAAAACTCTTCTTCAAATAAACCATATAAAGAATCCCGGTCTGTTAAAAACTGCCGGAGCTATGGCCGGAGGGATAGCAGGCCCAAGGATGGAATGCGGGGCAATTACAGTGCCTGTAATGTTTCTTGGATATCAAAACGGCGTTCCGGAAAATAACGATGACAAGTTATTTATTATAAGGCAGGTACAGGCCTTCTACAATGCATTCCTGCACGATAACGGGACGACAATATGCACAAATATCAGGGACAGAAAGGAAAGTGGCTGCTGGAAGGCAATTTCAGGATTTTACAGGGAATTCCAGGATAGCCAGGAAAAACCTGTTGCGCTTTCTCCGGAAGCTGAAGAATCCTATAAGAGCCTTATAAATGAATTTAATGACAAGAGATTTCATTGTTCCCACAGTGTGCTTAATGCCCTTAAGGATCATATTGGTCAGGATGACGATCTTTATAAAGTTACATGGCCCTTCCTGGGTGGAATAGCGATGCTTAACCGCACATGCGGAGCCCTTGCAGGAGGAGTGATGGCACTTTCCTCATCACTGGCCATGATTGAATCGAGCTACGTCAGGGTTGCCCGGATGAATAAGCTTCTGAAGATGAATGATAAAAAAGCTATGAACAACGACATTAACAAATTCAATACAGCAATAAACAAAGGCAGGGAACTGGGCACATGGTTTCAGCGTGAATTCGGCTCCACTACCTGCCTGGATATTTGTGGTTATAACTTTTCAAGGGGAAAAGATGTTTCAGACTATATCTCCGGTAAATGTATAGGGAAATGTTCCCTTATAGCTGAGCAAGTGGGTAAAAAAGTAAATAGTATAATTTCAGATTGAAATAATATTAAGCTCCTTCCCTTCTGTCTGCTCATATAAATGTTTGGCCAGTTCCGCTTTATCGCCACTGAAAGATGGATCCATCGTGTTGGCTTTTTTGTATGCCTCATAGGCTTTGTCGTATTCCTTGACATACATATAATAATCACCTTTTGAATCGTAAGCATTTGGATTATCGGGAGCCAGCTCTATGTATTTATTAAAAGCCTCTTCTGCTTTATCCGTTTGCTTAAGAGTAAGATATGCATATCCCAGCTGGTTATAAAAAGGAGCAGGGTCAGGTGCTATTGTTATGGCTTTCTTTATAGTCTCAACCATACCCACAGAATCGCCTGCAAGTGACTGGAAAGAGATAAGGTTATTATAAGCTTCAGGATCGGAAGGATACATCTGAACAAGTTTTCGGCCATCCTCCACAACATCAGTGTCTCCCTGTTTCAGCTTTATAAGGGCATCTTTCAGAATTTCTTCTCCGTCATTAAGTTTTTCCTTGGAGCTGATAGCTGCATCAGCATATTTTTCAAAAGTGTCTGTAGAACGGTTCAGAATTGAAAAGAATGCCAGCTGGTAATTTGCCATAAAAAAATCAGGATCCTCTTTAAGTGCTTCATTAAATTTCTCTATAGCTTTCGGCAGGTTAACATCGTTGAAATATTTCATAGCCTGCTTATACGTTGTCAGGGCTGATCGTGAACCTCCTGTAACCGGCATCATTTTACTGTTTTCAGGCTGGCAATATCCCAAAACTACTGTAGAGAGCAATGCCATAAGTA
>DATFLA010000586.1:0-6098 GCA_035268305.1 Bacteroidales bacterium
GTCTCCCACACTTTTGTCACGAATTTACGTCCGGAAAGCTCCGGCACACCAGTAAAATACTCGTGAGAGTCATAAATAAGGGGCAGCTTCCTGATCCTTGAAACAATGAAACTGGGAAGTAATGTATCGAGATCATTGGCAACGAGGATATCACATTTTATGAAAAGCAGGTAAAAAAACAATCTTAAATTGAAGAAGGTATAAAACAGAAAACCCTTAGTAAAAAGCATTCTGAACCTGTGGTTACTGAAAGGTATAATATTTCCCCCATGATTTTTATGCTTCAATCTGCCGATAATAGTCACAACACAGCCCATATCCTTAATTGTCCCTGCCATTTTAAGAACACGCTGATCGTAACATACAGAATTAGTTACAGAGAAAACAACTCTTATTTCTTCCGAATATACAGGCATCGGGTAAAATTACTAAATCGAAGTGAAAAAATTACCTGCATCGATCTCTTTGCAGCCTGTGACCGAAATAAATAATGCTGTCATATTTAAAGTTCTGCTCTCTTTGCATACTTTTAACAAAATTTTGAATATGATAACCAGTCATAATAAAAGCCTGAAAACATTTAACACCTTCGGAATTGACGTAACAGCAAATACTGTTATACATCTTGAAACTGAAGATGAAGCCGAGAGAATTTTCAGGAATAAAGGCATACCTAATTACCCGGTATTGATACTTGGAGGTGGTAGTAACATACTATTTCTGGATAATTTTAACGGAACTGTTGTCAGGCCTGAAATGAAAGACATAAGAACAGAACACACATGGAATAACGAAGTGATAATCTCTGCCGGTGCTGGTGTTACCTGGGATGATCTTGTCAGCGAGACAGTTGAGCTTGGTCTTTCCGGCCTGGAGAATTTATCCCTGATACCAGGCACAGTGGGTGCTACGCCCGTCCAGAACATAGGTGCCTATGGAGTGGAAGTTAGTGAATTGATAACAAAGGTCGATGCCATCAGCACATCGGATGGAAGCAGGCATGTTTTCAACAATAAGGACTGTGGATTTGGATACCGCACAAGTATCTTTAAAAAAGAAGCCAGAGGAGAGTTTCTTATAACAAGAGTGCATTACAGTCTTTCCGGTCATTTCTCATTCAGGTTAGGTTATGGATCAGTAAAGGAAGAGACAGAAAGACTTGGAGGTGCCTCCCTTAAGAATATAAGAGAAGCAGTTATTAATCTGAGAAAAAGGAAGTTACCCGATCCCGGGATTATTGGAAATGCAGGCAGTTTCTTTAAAAATCCTGTAGTAAGTACTCCTTTTGCTGCTGAATTATCAATGCAATACCCCGAAATGCCTGTATTTGATGATATTCCCGGCTACAAAAAAATAGCAGCCGGATGGCTGATTGAACAATGCGGATGGAAAGGAAAAAGGGTAGGCGAAGCAGGTGTGCATGACAGGCAGGCACTCGTACTTGTTAATTACGGCAGTGCTACGGGATACAGCATCTATAATTTATCCGAAGCAATAAAGCAATCGGTAAAGGACAAATTCAACATAAACCTTGAAAGGGAAGTGGAACTTGCAGGTATTATCTGAATATTTTTCTCCTGTCAAGTTCCTTCTGGTACAGGGCAGCGTAATGATTATGTTCGGCAAGTGTACGGGAGAAATTATGATAACCTGAAAAGTCAGGTTTTGCTGCAAAATAAAGAAAGTCATTTTTCTCAGCATGAAGTACAGCCTCAATGCCTTCCACGGAAGGACACCCTATAGGCCCAGGAGGGAATCCCCTGTGAGTGTATGTGTTATACGGAGAATCTACCTGCAGGTATTTCTTTAATATCCTCGTTATTGTGAAATCGTTAAGCGCGAATTTTATAGTTGGACAGGCCTGAAGCGGCATATCCCTTTTTAACCTGTTAAGGTAAACACCGGCAATGCGCGGTTTCTCATCAGCCTTCACAACTTCGTCATCGATAATGGAAGCCAGTATGGAGACCTCCTCCGGAGACAGTCCTATCTTACCGGCCTCATCAAGCCTCTCATTATTCCAGAAAGCATTGTATTCTTTCAGCATACGCTCATATAACCCCCTTGCATCAGTATTCCAGTATAATTCATAAGTATTCGGAATAAAGACGGAAATAATTGTAGCCCGGTTAAATCCATCTGCTGAATAATTTGATGGATCTTCGAGAAAATTCAATATATCAGGTGAGTCTGCTTCAATATCTTCTCCAATCCTTCCTGCCAGTTGATTAAGTGTCCTGATATTGTTAAAAGTCACTTTCACCGGCGATTGCCGGCCTGACCTTAACATGTTAATAAATGACAAATAACTCCGATTGCCATTAATAATATACCTCCCAGGGCGAATATGACCCGGATAGTTCTTCTGCCTGGCGATCCATCGGAATAACAGGGGATTATCAAGTTCAACATTCGCATCGATTATATTTAATACCTGTTCATATGAGGAGCCTGTTGGGATATAAATAACAGCCTTCCCCTTATCCGGTTTCACACCCGGACCGGCAACTTCATAAAAAGCAAAAGACCCGGCAAGGACTGCCAGCACAAATACCAGAGCTACTATATATTTTACCTTACTTTTCATTGTATAACAAACAGGATGCAAATTTAATGATTAACATCAAAGCACAAAAATTCAAAGAAACAGCCAGAACCTATATTTTCATTCGACACGGTGTAATATAACAGCAAAACACCTTCATTATTGCAATATTATGATGAATAACAGGTTGTTTTTACTTTTCCTGCCAATTGAATTTAATTTTATATTTTTGTCGATGGTAATTCTCATATTAATTATTATTCCATGAAAATGTCAACAACAGTATTAATCCTCCTGATAGTTATAGGCCTCATTACCGGAGCCATGTCTGGTTTGCTTGGAATCGGCGGAGCCATTATTATGATTCCCGCCCTTGTCTACCTGCTCGGATTCAACCAGCAGCTTGCACAGGGGACAAGTCTTGCAGTCATGCTTCCGCCAATTGGTATAATAGCGGCATATAACTATTATAAAGCAGGGGAAATGAATCTGAAATATGCACTTATTGTGGCGGGTTTTTTTATAGTAGGATCCTATTTCGGATCGAAACTTGCACTTCAAATCCCACAACAGGCTCTCCGTAAGATTTTTGCCGTTCTTCTGCTTGCTGTTGCCGCTAAAATGTTGTTTTCTAAATAGAACAGGGCTATTTTAATCAAATGCCTGGATTTACGGCAATAAAAAACCGCAGACTAGATCTGAGAATATTATAAATCAGGTATTACTGCGGCTTTTTTCTTTTTCCTGTGCACCCGGTCATCAATCTCATCCGGGGTAACCAGGATTATGCATGTCAGAACATAATTCCCACACTGAAAATAAATGCATTGGGACGGTCATCAATATTAAATTTGGTCCCGGTAAGATTTTCAATCTGGTTCTGGTATTTTTTAAGGCTCCCTTCATACCGGAGATCAAAAGTGAGCTTTCTGAATAAGTCAAAACCTAATCCTGCCTGATAACCTATTGTCATTTTACTGTAAAGGTTCTTAAGATCAGGAGAATCAATAAGCTCTTTAGGTGTATTAAGTAATATCGATCCTGATGGTCCGGCATTTATTCTCAGCGGACCAAGTTTAAAACCAAGAAGAACAGGTATATCAAGTTTTGTGAAATTCTGCTTTACAAACGTTGGTGCCTGGGAAATGTTTGGTGAAGTATTTGTTATTGAATATTCATTTGTCCTTGTTGAAAGTAAAAGTTCGGGCTGAAGATATAATCCAAACAAAGAAGCCCTTACAAACAAACCACCCTGAAATCCATATTTTGCTGAAGTAACAGCATCAATTGCATAGGTAGTATTTCCGGTTGTAACAGTTTTAATATCTCCCATCGAAATGGAGTTTGTACTCAATCCTGCCTTAATACCAACTTTGAGTTGGGAAAATGCCGGAATTGAAACAAGTACAACAATTAATATTGCAATAATCTTTTTCATAATCGTAATTTTAAGTTTACTCAATCGGAATCTGAATTATAAGGTTAAATGTTGATAATGTTTTAACGCATTCCTGTGCAAAAAGTTGCATCAGCAGAAAAAAAACCGTACATAGTATCTCACAATTAAACATAAAGCAACTTACTTTGCTGCCAGTGCCTCAAAAATAACTTTTTTCATGCTTTCAAATTCCGTACGGTCATAAAGTCGGGTCAGGAATATAATTTTGCCTGTCCGGTCTATAATTACATTCCGCGTGACTCCTGCATTCTTATTGGCAAATAATCCAAAGATATCTGCACCAGGATCGAGTGCCAGCGGGTATGTAATAGACATATCGTTATGAAACCTGGTTACCTTATCCTTAGGTTCATCCCTGTCAATACCAATAAGAACCAGCCCTTCCTTTTCCCCCGGCTTCCATATTTCCTTTTCAATAAACGGCATTTCTGTTCTGCATACACTGCACCAACTGGCGGTAAACTGAAGCATTACGACCTTTCCTCTCAGATCAGACAGTTTCATTGTTTTCCCGTTTATTTCATTAATTGTAAAATCCGGAGCCATTTGTCCCACTTTTACAAGATACCCTCTGTCCTGTGGTTCAACACCCTGACCACAGGTATATACACTGAAAAGAATAAAGGGCAGAATTAAACTTGCTAACTTTTTCATATTTTCAAAAATGATTATTAATTTTCCAAAGATATAAGAGTCGAAGTAATTACAACAAATAATTACTGAGGGGAATAAAAAAAGTGATTAAAATCACCTGAATAAAATTAAAGTTCTGAAATTTTATCCTTAAATAAAATTTCAAGATGAGGTACAGTTTTTAAATTTACAATTAACCCTATTTGTATATAATAAATCCATTAAACCATTTTAACCCATGAAACCATTGTTTGCTTTTTTCCAGGTATTTCTTCTTTTTGCATGTATGCCAGGCCTGATGGCTCAGAATAATGCAGCAAAAAAATTGCACATTATAATAATCGGTGCACACCCAGACGATCCCGATAAAGTCGGTGGAACGGCCTATAAATGGGCCAGTATGGGTAATGATGTCCTGATGGTATCATTGACAAATGGTGATGCAGGACATCAGTCAATAAAAGCCGGCAAGCTGGCGAAAATACGTCGTGAAGAAGCCCGCAGAGCAGGTGAAGTAATAGGCGTAAGATACATCACTCTTAATAATCACGACGGGCAGTTAATGCCAACATATAAAAACAGGCTCGAGGTGATAAAGCTTATAAGGGAACAACAGGCAGATATTGTTATCAGTCCCAGACCATATGACTACCACCCCGATCACAGGTACACAGGCGTACTGGTACTTGATGCCGCATACATGGTAACAGTTCCCACTATAGATCCCAAGGTACCTTTCCTTAAAAAAAACCCGCTGTTCCTCTGGATGAGCGACAGATTTGTACATCCTGAGCCATTCAAAGTCGATGTTGCAGTGGATATTGACGATGTTATTGAGAAAAAAATGGATATGTACCATCAGCATAAATCACAAATGTATGAATGGCTCCCATTCAACCAGGGAATACTCGACCAGGTACCGGCCTCCGATGCCGACAGAAGGGCATGGCTCGGAGCAACAAGAAAGAAAGATTCTGATGCAAGTCCGTACCGCGAAAAACTTATAGAAGAATACGGACAGGAAAAAGGCTCAAAAATTAAATACTGTGAAGCCTTTGAAGACTCTGGCTACGGAGCCAGGCTTACCAAGGAAAACCTGTATTATTATTTCCCGTTTTTAAAGCAATAAGATATAGGTTCCCGCATACCAGTTGGCACGATATTTGAGTTATTTAAAGAAAAACGTGCCATGAAGAAAATATTATATCTCTTAAGTGCTGTGGCTTTACTTTCAGCCTGTTCTACTACAAAAGAAGCTACATCTTCCGGAGCATTGACCCGCAATGAGAAAAAAATCGTTGCCCAGGAAGCCGTTAAAAATGCAGTGGAATCGAAAAGGTTCATAGTAAAATTGAACCGTATGTATCTTACGTATGGAGGTATTGTTCAATTGGTGCCAAGGTCGAATTATATCATTGTTGATGGTGAGAAAGGCGTTATAAGCACTGCATATTTCGGGAG
>DATFLA010000587.1:0-2434 GCA_035268305.1 Bacteroidales bacterium
GAGCATCAGTGTGTTTCAAATGCATCATGTACAACAAACTGCCTCGCCCCTGTTGCAAAAGTTCTCAATGATACTTTCGGGATTGAATTAGGCTACATGACTACAATTCACTCATATACAAACGACCAGAGGATACTCGATCTTCCTCACAGCGACCTCAGGCGTGCAAGGTCAGCTGCTTTATCGCAGATACCTACAACAACAGGTGCTGCCAAAGCAGTCGGTAAAGTTATTCCTGAACTTAAAGGTAAACTCGATGGTATCTCTGTAAGGGTTCCGACTCCAACAGGCTCACTTATCGACCTTGTTGCAGTTCTCAAAACAGAAGCTACTAAAGAGGAGATCAATGCAGCTATGAAAAAAGCAGCTGAAGGTCCGATGAAAGGGATCCTCGAATATACAGAAGATCCTATCGTATCGGCTGATATTATACACAGCACCGCATCTTCTACCTTTGACGCTCTCAGCACAATGGTGAACGGGAAAATGGTTAAGGTACTCGCATGGTATGATAACGAATGGGGTTACTCATGCAGGGTTGCTGACCTGATTACCAAACTTCAATAATGAATGATTTATATAAAAAAGAGGGTGACTTTCGGGCCACCCTCTTTTTTTTCAGATTATCATCTGTATCTCAAGCGGGATACCTGCTGTATCCCTGTAATGTTCTCCCAGTTCAAGCATTGCCTCATCGTCCTCCTCGTACAACCATTTCATATTAACATGTTTCCCCGATTCACCATATGCCGTCAGCTTCTTCAGTATTTCGTACAGGTACTTTGACGACCCGCTGTTAATATACTCGAGCCTGATACTTATATTCAGTGTTCTGTTCTTCTCAAAATGAATTACAATCCAGTCTTCAAGCTTCCTGAAAATTATTTCAGGATTTTCCGGTATTGAACGACCGACAAGCTCAAGCTGGTTGTCTTCATGATAATATACAATACCCGGACAATTTCTTAACTCTTCCTGAATGACTTGCTTTTCCATTATTATTCTGTTTATTCGTATCTCAAAGCTTCAATCGGATCAATCCTGGCTGCCTTAACAGCAGGTGCATAGCCCGAAACAACACCAACCACAAAACAGACAAAAATGCCTGTGAGCACCCATATCCAGGGGACAACAAAGCTTGAACCAAGTGCAGAGGACACTCCATTACCTATAAGTATACCCAGTATTATACCAAATATTCCTCCCATCTGGCCAATCATGACAGATTCGAAGAGAAACTGGTTCTTTATTGTAGCAGTCTTCGCACCGATGGCCTTCCTTACACCGATTTCCCTTGTCCTTTCCGTAACCGATACAAGCATTATATTCATCAGCCCCACGGCAGCTCCGAACAGTGTGACAATACCAATGATTGTAGCGGCAAGGGTGACATACCGGAGGTTCTTTAAAAGCATGTTTACAATATTGTCGCTCTTTGAAATATTGAAATCAGATTCATCACGCGGATTAAGATTCCTTACAATTCTGAAAACAGCCTCAGCCTCACCTGACAACATATCAAGATTAACGGATTTCATAGGCATCACAGTAATATTATACGTCATGTTCGGCCGTGAGAAATACTGTCGTGCCGTGGTAATAGGCAAAAAGCATACCCTGTCGCTGTTAAGTGCACTGGCACCTTTGCTTTTCAGAACACCTATTACTTCCAGCTTAAGGCCGGCAACCGAGATATTCTGACCAAGCGGTTCAACCCCGCCACTAAAAAGATCCCTTGCTATGTCCGATCCTATTATTACATAACGCCTGTTTAACCTTATGTCATCAGGACTGAAATCTCTGCCTGAATTGATCTCATAACCCGAGACATTGAGATTATTCTCATCAACACCCATCAGGCTGACATTGGGGTTTGTTTCTTCCGAGCCGTATTTCACAGTAGCCAGTCCGGATGCATTAAACGACACTGATACCCAGGCAGCCTGGCTGAACCTCGATTTAAACTCTTCAGCCTGCCTGAAGGTAATCCTTGTATGATTCTTGGCTCTTGAACGACTGTTGCCAATCTGGATGTTCATCCCCCTGGAGGTTATCGTGAAGGAGTTTGCCCCCATCATTGTGAACTGATTTGTAAGAGACGATTTTATGGCATCAATAGCTGTTAATATACCTACTAAAGCCATAATACCGAATGCAATTATACAGATAGTTAATATCGCCCTCACACGGTTCGATTTTATTGCCTTGAATGAAATTCTCAGATTTTCCTTAAAAACGCCTATTCGAGTTACTTTTCTCTTCATCTGACACGATCTGATGCAACTAATTTTAAAAAAATAAAAGTACACTTTTTTTCCTTTTTAGCCATCAGTGTTCGATGAAATAACTTTCCTGATGAATTTCAAAACCTGAGATAACTGTTTTTTTTACTTAAAAGAGTCATAAGCCTGAAAAAACAATCGCCCGGGTTGCA
>DATFLA010000588.1:0-7228 GCA_035268305.1 Bacteroidales bacterium
GATGAGTTTTTCTGTTTTGTTAAATCTCTCCAGGTACCATCAGGTTCTATGTTAGGTACTGAAAAGTGATTATTAAAAACCCTTCCACCGCTTCCGTGATGAACGCTACGGTCGGTATTCCCATACAGCTGGTGAAAAAACTCCAGCGAATCATATAATCCCATGGCCATCATCCATGTCTGGTCCCGGTAATACCCCGATCTCCAGTCGCCGTTTCTGAACTGTTTGGCCATAGCTATCTGAACAATTTCCTTGCCATCGCCAAAGATCCCGAACTTTGCTTTCCCGGTAAGTACCTCTCTTCTGCCTGTAACACTTAAATCTCTGCTAAGATTTGCCAGCCTCCAGTCGGCCAGCACTGTTTTTTTGTCAACTTTTGGTTCTGATACGTTTATTTCCTGCTTCATTACTATCCGAATAATATTGAAAATTATGATCTTTTAACTTTAAACAAATTTTTTTAACTGTTGTTTAATGCTGACTGAAGAAATGATGGTTATCTTTGCAGGCGGTTACCGGAAATGTTTAGTCCGGCTATAACGAAAGATATAAAAGACAAAGGAAGGGAGAGGAAAAAATGTTTGTAAAACTGATATTACTAAGTGTTGTTTTCCTGGCAATAGCAGGGTTAGGAATTGGAATAAAATTATTACTGAAACCCCAGGGCAAATTTCCCGAGACACATATAAGCAGAAATCCCGAGATGCGAAAAAGAGGGATAAAGTGTGCTCAGCAAACAGATATAGGATGTAACCCTACCGATGGTTTCCCGGGCTGTGCCTCATGCGGAATTAAAAGTCTATGAGAGAATCCTGAATAACGTTATCCGGGTCGCATATCTGAATGATCATTCTTCTTCAAGATATTTCTTAAGATTTGGAGAAGCCCAGGTTTTGAAATTTCCTTTTTCATCTGAATAAACAAAGTAAGCGCTGAACTCCGGGTGTTTATTGATAAAATCTATTGATTTTTCTGTTCCCATTACCATGCAGGCCGTGGCTATACCATCAGCCACTCCGCATTTATCAGCAAGTATTGTTGCACTAAGAAGTGTATTTTTTGCAGGATATCCTGTTATCGGATCTATCTCGTGAGAATACTTCACACCGTTTTCAATATAGAATTTCCTGTAATTACCCGATGTAGCCAGTGCTTTATCGGATATCCTTATCACCGCCTGCAGATCCTGTCCGGGGAACATATTATTGTCAACCGGCCTGTCTATACCTATCTTCCACAAAGCACCGTCCTTTGTTCCTTTTCCTCTTACCTCCCCGCCTATCTCAACAAGGTAATCCTTCAGTCCCAGGTTATCGAAATAACGACAAACAACATCTACCGAATAGCCCTGCGCAATGGCATTCACATCAAGGGATATCCGTGGGTCTTCTTTTTTGATATGACCATTTACAAGAGCCACCTTCGACATACCTATAAGCTGCATCAGGCTGTCGTGATCAGATGCCTTAAATGTCCTCCGGCCATCAGGACCAAAACCCCAGGCATCAACAAGCGGACCGACTGTAATATCGAAAGCGCCGTCCGTCATTGCAGAAATTTTAGCAGACTCATCAAAGACACCGGTAAAAAATGTATCAACAGCTACATCTTCATTCCTGTTTATCCTTGAAATGATAGAAGAGTCGATATATACCGACAGCGACATATCAAAATTATGCAGGATCGTCTCAACTTTTTCTTTCAGATCCTGCGCGTCGATATTCTTATTGTTTTCGTATACAATACTGTAGGTGGTGCCCTGTGTCAGTCCGTTAAAAACAGCCAGTTCAGCCTTTTTCTCATTGCATGAAGCTAAGACTAAAATAATAATAAGAAATACCGGGAATAATCTTTTTATCATATTCCAAAATCATCAAACGATATGTTTTCCTTGGGCACTCCCAGGTTATCAAGTGTTTTTACCACTGCATTATTCATCTGCGGAGGGCCACAGAAATAATATTCAATATCCTCCGGTTCATCATGTTTGCTCAGATAGTTATCGTAAAGCACCTGGTGGATAAACCCTGTATAACCTTCCCAGTTATCTTCCGGCAGAGCTTCAGACAGGGCAAGGTTAAATGTGAAATTCGGAAATTCTTTTTCTATTGCCCTGAATTCATTCTCATAGAATACTTCCCTTAGCGACCTTGCTCCATACCAGTATGATACTTTCCTTTTAGTCTTAAGAGTATGGAACAGATGGAAGATATGTGATCTCAGCGGAGCCATACCTGCACCACCGCCGATATAGACCATCTCATTTTCAGTATCCTTAATATGGAATTCACCGTAAGGACCGGAAAGGACAACCTTGTCACCCGGTTTTCTGGAAAATATATATGAGGAACAAAGTCCCGGAGGAACATTCTTAAACTGTTTCCTGGCATTGTCCCATGGCGGTGTGGCAATCCTGATATTAAGCTTGATAAGGTTTTTCTCAGCCGGGTAGTTAGCCATTGAATAAGCTCTGAAAGTCTCTTCAGTATTTTTAATATGCAGGTCCCACATCTTAAAGCTGTCCCAGTCGCTTCTGAAACGTTCATCAATATCAAAATCCCTGTAGCTTGTTTCATATTTGGGAACATCTATCTGTATATAGCCTCCCGGGGTAAAATCAAGGGATTCTCCTTCCGGAAGCTTAACGACAAATTCCTTGATGAATGTAGCCACATTCCTGTTGGAGACAACCTCACATTCCCATTTTTTAATACCCATAACCGATTCGGGTACTTTTATTGTAATATTTTCCCTCACTTTTACCTGGCAACCCAGTCTCCAGTCATTCTGTTGTTCCTTCCTTGTAAAAAAGCCTGTCTCGGTAGGCAGGATAGATCCTCCTCCTTCCAGCACCTGGCATTTACACATGCCGCATGTACCACCTCCGCCACATGCAGAGGGAAGGAATATGCCATTACCTGAAAGGGTTGAAAGCAGGTTTGAGCCCGGAGACACGGTAAGCTCGCGGTCATTTATCTGCAGTCTGACCTCACCTTTAGGGGCCAGTTTTTCCTTGGCCAGGATAAGAACACTGACCAGTATCAGGATAATGGCCAGAAAAACAATAATGCTATATAATATTGTACTGCCTGTTGATAGAGCTAAAATCATAATCAAAAAATTCTTTTATAGTTTAATTCCCATAAATCCCATAAATGCAATAGCCATCAGGCCTGTCAGGATGAAGGTGATACCAAGTCCCTTGAGTGGATCAGGCACATTACTGTACCTTAGTTTTTCGCGTATGGCAGCCACACTGACTATAGCCAGCATCCAGCCTATCCCCGAACCAAGACCAAATACGGTAGCTTCTCCCAATGTCTGGTATTCACGTTCCTGCATAAAGAGAGAAGCACCAAGTATTGCACAGTTTACAGCAATCAATGGAAGGAATATACCCAGTGAATTATATAATGATGGGCTGAATTTCTCAACGATCATCTCAACCAGTTGGACTATAGCAGCAATTACAGCTATAAAGACCATGAAGGTGAGAAAGCTCAGATCGACATCGGCAAATCCCTTGCCCAACCATGATAAAGCTCCTTTATTAAGAATATAGTGTTCTACAAGAAAGTTAACAGGCGTTGTTATTAGCAGAACAAAAACAACGGCTATTCCGAGCCCTATTGATGTTTTTACAGTCTTCGACACAGCCAGAAATGAGCACATTCCCAGGAAGAAGGCAAAGACCATGTTATCGATGAAAATCGATTTTACAAATATATTTAACAGATGTTCCATAATTTATTTGCTATTTTTTCTCTATCAGACTTTTGTTCCTGCTGCGCTGTACCCAGATGATCATGCCGACAGTGATAAGGGCCATCGGTGGTAATATCATGAGACCATTATTATGATAACCTGTTGAATAGATACCAAGCTTGGCCATAACAGGGTAACCATATATCGTACCTGATCCGAGCAGTTCCCTGAAGAAAGCGACAATCACAAGTATCATTCCATAACCGGCTCCGTTACCTATACCGTCTATAAAAGAAGGCCACGGCTTGTTTGCCATTGCAAAAGCCTCAAGCCGTCCCATGAGTATACAGTTCGTAATAATAAGTCCTACGAAAACAGAAAGCTGCTTACTCACATCAAAGGCAAAAGCTTTTAGAAACTGGTCGACAAGGATTACCATTGTAGCAATAACTACAAGCTGCACAATGATCCTTATCCTGTCAGGAATAAATTTTCTCATAGCTGCAATAACAACGTTTGATACAGCAACCACTATTGTAACTGATAAAGCCATAACAATTGCAGGCTTAAGCTTAACTGTTACCGCCAGGGCAGAACAAATCCCCAGAACCTGTACAGTAATAGGATTCTCCTTACTCAGCGGTGCGGTAAAGAGTCTTAAATTTTTAGCCGAGAACAACGGCTCTTTTTCCTTATTGCTCATATACTATACTATTTTCTGTTTTTTAAAAGCCAATCGTTGTATCTTCCGATACAATCATAAAGCATATTCTGGAGACCCTTACTTGTTAAGGTACCTCCCGATATTGCATCAACACTGTGAGGATCGCCGGGCTTTGCCCCTCCTTTTATTACGCCGATGGAAACAAACTTGTCGCCATCGTATATTTTCTTACCAGGGAACATTGAAGCAAATTCCGGAGTGCTTATCTCGGCACCCAGTCCCGGTGTTTCTCCCTTGTGATCAAATGTAACACCGTATATGGTATTCATATCAGAGCGGAGCGACACATATCCCCATATCGGCCCCCATAGTCCCTTGCCCTGCACAGGTAGTATAACAACATTTTCGTTATCATCAGTTACTGCATTGAAAACAGGAAAATACTGCTGATCAAGAGGTTTCTTCTGTTCAATGGCGAGATCCACTTTAAATGCATTTACGCCCGGGACCTCTTCCCCTTTGGAATTAAGAACAAAGCTCGATTTAATATGCTGGTCATATAATGACTCAGTTGTCTGTCGGGTAGACTGCACACCGATAGACAGAAGCATGCTCTTTTTCTTTGCTATCTCAAGGTTCTTCTGCTGAAGAGGTTGAAGCAGCGTGGCAGCAAGTGAAAGAAGTGTTGCCACCAGGATCACCATAATAGATGAAAAAATAAAAATATATCTGTTACTGAACTGTTTCATCTTACAATATTGTTTGTTGCGAGTTTAGCACGTTTAAGCCTCTTTTTAATGCTCGACTGGATAACGAAGTAATCTATCAGAGGTGCAAATGCGTTCATAAGCAGTATAGCCAGCATCACTCCCTCGGGGTATGCAGGATTTACAACCCTGAACAATATTGCCAGCACTCCTATTAAAAATCCGTATATCCACTTCCCTCTCTCCGTCTGCGACCCCGAAACAGGATCGGTAGCCATAAAGACTGCTCCAAAGGCAAAGCCACCCATTACGAAATGATAGTAAGCCGGAACCTCCATAAAAGGATTAACAGCAAAAGCATTAAGCAACAACCCCATACCCAGACCACCGGCAAACACACTCACTATTATCTTCCAGCTTCCGACGCCAGTTAATATAAGGATGAATGCTCCTATAAGAATAGCAAGCGTGGATGTCTCGCCGATTGATCCGGGAATTGTGCCAATAAACATATGAAGGAAAGGCGGCAGATGTGTTGTTTCGCCGGCAGCACACAAAGAGAGTGGTGTTGCCCCAGAAAAACCGTCTACTATATCTTTCCCTTTCATCAGTCCTGCTATCCATACCTTATCACCTGTCATCCATCCGGGATAACTGAAAAAGAGAAAAGCTCTTGCCATCAGGGCCGGATTAAAAACATTCATTCCTGTACCGCCAAAAACTTCCTTACCTATTATCACGGCAAAGGCAGTTGCCAGTGCCAGCATCCACAGCGGGACATCAACAGGCATAATCAGAGGGATAAGTAGACCTGTGACAAGAAATCCTTCGTTAATTTCATGGCCCCTGATCTGGGCTGATATAAATTCAATACCAAGTCCGACACCGTAACTTACTATTACAAGCGGCATTATCTTCAGAAATCCGAACCAGAACATTTCAAGTACAGTGGCTTCACCTCCTACAGACCTGAAATACTGCAAACCTATGTTATACGATCCGAACAGGAAGGCTGGGAGTAATGCAATTATTACAACCGTCATGGTACGCTTCATATCAATATTGTCGCGAACATGTGAACCCCTTGATGTTACCCTGTCAGGTACGTAGAGGAAAGATTCAAATCCTTCAAAAACAGAACGTAATTTACCAAACTTACCACCTTCTTCGAAATGTGGCTTGATCTTATCTATCTTCTTTCGTAAAGAATCCATTATATATTTTATCTCAGGTTATTAACTCATCTCTCTGACCATAAGGTCAAGACCCTTCCGGACAATAGACTGTATCTCAATCTTGGAAGGACAAATAAACTCACACAGGGCAAAATCTTCTTCTGCTATCTCATAAATTCCCAGGTTCTCCATCATATCAATATCCTCTGCCAGGATAGCCTTCAGCAGTTGCATGGGATAAACATCCATAGGAACCACTTTTTCATATTTGCCTGTTACAACAAATGCTCTCTCGCCTCCGTGAAAGTTAGTATCGAGACGGTAACTCTTGCGTGGTAAAAGACTGGAAAGGAATGTCTTTGAGAAACTGTATTTATTTAATCCCGGCTTTATCCAGCCGAAGAACTCAAAGTAGTCCCCCTCCGGAATAACTGTCACCTGGGAATCATAGTATCCTATATGTCCTCCGGGGCCAATTTTCGTTCCGGTCAGAACATTACCACTTATGTAACGAAGGTGCCCTTCCTGCACATTATCTTTAACCATCCCGCTTACCTGGGCACCTGAACGGACCCTGTAATATGCTGTTTTCCTGACTTCAGAACCTGTCAGGGCAATAATACGCTCATGGTTATATACTCCCTCATCAAAAAGACGGCCTATGGCAAAAACATCCTGAAGATTAACATACCATACCACTTCACCTTTATTAACAGGGTCGAGATGATGGATCTGAACACCCACATTACCGGCAGGGTGAGGTCCCGAAAAATAAGATATTTCTGCACCTGCCGCTCCTTTAAGGATAGCCGGAGCATCTTCCCTGCCATTAAGCACAAGATTTATCTTACCGTCAGTAAGCTTTCCCAATGCCTTCAGTCCTTTACTGAAATAAGCCTCCTGCGAATTCTCCACAATATAATTGTAATCGGGAGCAAGCGGTGATGAATCAAAGCCGGAAATAAAGACAGATTTTG
>DATFLA010000589.1:0-2083 GCA_035268305.1 Bacteroidales bacterium
TGTATGCATTATACCAGTTGGATGTCACAGGGAAAGACTTCTTCTGTTCGAGAGAATAGAGGTAGATCTGCTGGTACCTGTTATTGCTGTTTTTGGTGTAAACGATCCATTTACTGTCAGGCGACCAGTCGTACTGCCGTATCTCGAATATTGAGTCTATATCAACATCTGTTATTGCTTTTGTATCTATATCGACATAATGGAGCATCTGGTTCCTGTCTGACCACATAAGCTTTTTGCTGTCGGGCGACCATAAAGGCTGGTATTTGTAGTTATGACTGCCCGATGTAACCTGTACCGGTGGTTCATTACCATCCTGTGCCTGAATAAAGATCTCAACCTCGCCCGTTTTGTCTGAGTTATATGAAATCCATTTCCCGTCGGGTGACCATTTTGAATCTCTCTCATGTATGCCCGAGGAATGTGTGAGGTTACGGGTTTGACCATATTTTTCAGGGACAGTGAATACATCACCATGGGCTCCAAACAATGCACGTTTGCCATCAGGTGAAATTTCATAATTTGTAATGAATTTGTTCACATCTTCAATAGCTGTTCTTCCTGATAACATGTCTTCTGCAATAACAATATTAACTTTCACAGGTTTCTCCGTTGCAAGGTCCATCCTGTATATATAGCCTCCATTCTCGTACACTATTGCCTTGTTTCCAAGGGATGGAAATTTGATATCGAAATCTTTATACTCTGTTAATTTTTTTGTCTCTTTTGAATCAAGATCGTACACATAAAGGTTCATCCGTTTGTTTTCATCCCTGTCTGAAAGAAAATATATTTTATTTCCGGTCCACATAGGGATAATGTCCTGAGCGGGGTTATTTGTGATATTTTCAATCTTATGGGTATTCAGATCGAAGATCCAAATGTCATCTGCCATTCCTCCACGGTATCTTTTCCACGTACGGAATTCCCTGAAGACCCTGTTGTAAGCCAGTTTCTGATCATCAGGGGAATAGGAGCAGAAGCCTCCCCTCGGAACAGGAATCTGTTCAGGTAAGCTACCGGCTGTGTCAACAGTGAAAAGTGCACCATTAAAATCATTAAAGGAGTTTTTTCTCGACCTGAAAATAATTGTTTTGTTATCATGTTTCCAGCCGAAAACGATATTGTTCGGCCCCATCCTGTCGGCCACATCGTCTCTGCCCAGGGTTGCCGTATATGTTATCCTTTTTGGCACTCCTCCCTGTGAATTCATTGTATATACTTCAGTATTGCCATCGTATTGAGCTGTAAAAGCGATGGTCTTCCCATCAGGAGAGAACCTTGCAAACATCTCAAACCCGTCGTGATTTGTTAGCTTCCGTGCTGTACCGCCATCGGCCGGAACTGTGTAAAGATTTCCGGCATAGGTAAATACAATCTGGTTATCATAGATTGCAGGGAATCTTAATAACCTGGCTTCTTCCTGAGCCATGATGCTTATTTGTCCGATGATCAGACTAATAATGAAAGATAATACTGTTTTTTTCATGTGTAGATAATTTAGATTTTAAATATCACATGTCCGCCTGTTGACGAACAGGAACCACTCATGTTTTTTAAGAATCATTGTTGGCTGATTGTTGAAACAAGAGGATTTCATTGATACTGGATTAGGGTTACTATTATGAATAAAAACAAATGAGATTCTGACTTGGTTTATAAAGATAACCTGATTTCACTAATTATCAAAGTTTAAGAAAACGCAATCAACAATAATTGCTTCATTTACTGATGATTGCGTTGTTATGAATAATAAGAGAATTTATTATTGTTCTACAGTTACAGGCTTGCCGAAACCAATTTTTTCAAGAGGCTTCAGCTGAGTGGCAGCATCACCAACAACAACATATATCATTCTATCAGGTATTATATACTTGTCGATAATTGTTTTTGCTTCTTCTGCAGAAATATTTTTAATTGTTGATTCCTCTGTTTTGACATAGTCAGCCGGAAAATCATATTTTGCCATAGTGGAAAGCATTCCCAGCAGGGCACGGTTTGTTTCAAACCTTAGTGCGTTGGATCGGATCATACAGTTTTTAACAAACTGAAGATCTGAATCGGGTAGCCCGTGCCTGAATTT
>DATFLA010000590.1:0-3369 GCA_035268305.1 Bacteroidales bacterium
TGACTCTGTTCTTGATATGAAATTGCTGTTTGACCAGATACCTCTAAACAGGATGTCGGTGTCGATGACAATGAATGGTGCCGTACTTCCCGTAATGGCATTTTACATAGTGGCTGCACTTGAACAGGGAGCAAAGCTCGATGAACTGAGCGGAACGATTCAGAATGATATACTGAAGGAGTTCATGGTGAGAAACACCTATATCTATCCGCCTGAATTTTCTATGCGTATCATAGCTGATATTTTCAAATACACTTCGGCCAATATGCCAAAGTTTAATTCTATAAGCATTTCGGGTTATCATATGCAGGAAGCGGGTGCAACCTGCGATATAGAACTGGCTTATACACTGGCCGACGGACTCGAATACCTCAGGGCCGGGATAAAGGCAGGTCTCGATATTGATGCCTTTGCACCGAGGCTTTCTTTCTTCTGGGCTATAGGGATGAACCATTTTATGGAGATAGCCAAGATGCGGGCAGCCCGTATGCTATGGGCAAAGATTGTAAGCGGTTTTAATCCTAAGAACCCTAAATCCCTTGCTTTACGCACACATAGTCAGACATCGGGCTGGAGCCTTACCGAACAGGACCCCTTTAATAATGTCGGACGGACATGCGTGGAAGCTATGGCTGCCGTACTTGGGCATACACAGAGTCTTCATACCAACGCCCTTGATGAAGCACTGGCACTGCCTACAGATTTTTCAGCCCGCATTGCACGCAACACCCAGATATATATTCAGGAAGAAACACAGGTGGGAAGAGTGATAGACCCATGGGGCGGTTCTTATTACCTGGAAAGCCTTACAAATGAAATTGCTCACCGTGCCTGGGAACATATAAAGGAGATTGAAGATCTTGGAGGAATGGCAAAGGCCTGTGAATCAGGGGTGCCAAAAATGAGGATTGAAGAAGCAGCCACAAGGGCACAGGCGAAAATAGATTCAGGTGTACAGACAATAGTCGGGACCAATAAATTCAGACTTGAAAAGGAGGATCCGATTGAAACACTCGAAGTAGATAACTCTATGGTACGCGAATCGCAGATAAAACGACTTGCACAACTGCGTGCCGAACGTAATGAAGAAGATTGCCGTAAGGCACTGGAAGCGCTGACAAAATGTGTTGAGACAGGAAAGGGCAACCTCCTGGAGCTGGCTGTTGAAGCAGCGAAAAAAAGAGCAAGCCTGGGCGAAATATCTAATGCATGTGAAAAAATAACCGGGAGGTATAAAGCCGTGATAAGAACAATTTCCGGAGTCTATTCGTCTGAATACAAGATCGATGATGACTTCAACAAGGCAAGAGAACTAGTAGCTGAATTTGCCGTTAAAGATGGCAGGCAGCCTCGTATTATGATCGCGAAAATGGGCCAGGATGGCCATGATCGTGGCGCAAAAGTTATATCAACAGGATATGCCGACATAGGTTTTGACGTTGATATAGGACCATTATTCCAGACGCCGGCCGAAGCAGCAAAGCAGGCAGTGGAAAATGATGTTCATGTACTTGGAGTATCAAGCCTGGCAGCAGGACACAAAACTCTTGTTCCCCAGGTGATTGAAGAGCTCAGAAGCCTTGGAAGGGAAGATATCCTTGTCATAGCTGGCGGTGTTATCCCTCCCCAGGATTACCAGTTTCTTTATGATGCCGGTGTTGCTGCAATTTTTGGTCCGGGAACCTCTGTGTCAAAAGCCGCCAGGCAGATACTGGAAATACTTATCGCTATTCATTAAGAGAAACGGGATTATAAAGTTTTATTTCACCGGTCCGATATCATTATCTGCCTCCCGGCGGAAAGATAGTGCCTTATGATAAGCTGAATTGCATATATGCCTATAATATTGCACTTTTATAAGTTGCATTAAAAAAAATCCTTTTATTTTGCAATATTGTAAAAGTATAATATCGATGAAAAGGATCTGGTTTTTATTCATTTCTCTGTTATTTTGTCTCACCATCCCTGGAACACAGACCGCTGAAGCTCAGTCGGGCAACAAAGAAACATCGACAGTAAAAAACAATACCGGCGAAGCTATGCACGATTTAAATTTCTCTGAACAGTCAACATGGGTCCTTGGATATTTTAAGCTTGACAGGCTTATGAATCCTCCCTATTCAACATGGTTCCTTAAAGGATATGATGACTACAAACCCGACAGTGGTGTAATTAAAAAATTGCTTAAAGGAGGTACGGATGGTATCACAATTACGATTGTGATGGGTACATGGTGCCCTGACAGCCGGAGGGAGACTCCGCGTTTTATAAAGATTCTCGACACATGGCATTTCCCTGAAGATAAAGTAACATTTATTGGTGTGGATGACCTGAAACAGTCACCAATAGGCGATTATGATAAACTGGGAATTGTAAGGGTGCCGACTTTTATTATTTATAAAAATAATATTGAGACCGGACGCATCATTGAGAATCCTGTGTCGTCTTTAGAACAGGATATGGTTAATATCTTAAGCAGGAATGAATAAGAACTAAATACTTTAATATCATGGAAGAGGTAAAAAACAATACGGGACAAAATCTGGGGATAGCAGCACTTATTGTTGCGATCATTACTTTTGTCCTGGCTGTCATCCCGTGTGTTGGTCTTATTGCACCCATACCGGGCATCATTGCCATAATACTGGCAGCTGTAGGTCTTTCTCAGGCAGCAAGGAACAACGCTCCCAGGGGAGTTTTAATAGCAGGACTTATTATCGGCATAATAGCTGTACTGATATCTGTATCACAAATATTTGTGGCAGGTAAGATTGCAAGTAATTCAGGCAAATGGCCAACTGATATTCAGAATGTTATAGATGATGTACAGGATCATGTAATGAAGAACATTGAAGATGCCAACGTTTCGATCAAGGTGCAAAATGGTGAGGATAAAGTTGAAATAAATACAAACTCATCCGAAAAGAAAAAGATGGAAAAGACACTTGAGAACCTTGAGGAGGGTAAAGAAGGTGCCGATACTGTTCCTGACAATGATACAATAACAAAGAAATAATAAGATGAAATTTTTTAAAGAAGGTATCAGGAATGAACCCTACCTTCTTATAAATTTGATATTTGCCGGGGTGATTCTGCTTGTGATAGCTTACTCCGGCATTTTTTCACCCGACAAGAATAATTACCCGGTAGTATGTATCCATGAGAAACTTACAGGGCAGCCCTGTGTCTCGTGCGGCTTGTCGCACAGCTTCTCCCTCATTGTGCGCGGACGTTTTCATGAAGCATATGAATGGAATATTTATGGCTTCAGGATATTCCTGTTCTTCTTTTCGGAACTGATACTAAGAATTGTATTTTCCGTTATTTATCTTAAAAACCCGGACACAAGACGGGAGCTTGTACTCCTCG